>NZ_ATDO01000079.1:0-7457 GCF_000445085.1 Sphingobium sp. HDIP04
CCCCCCTGCCCGCGCCGTCCGCCCCGGCCAAGATCGCCGATGTCGCGGTGACGCCGGTGCTGGAGCCGGGCCGCTACGCCGCGATGGTCGAGAAGGCGAAGGATTATATCGTCGCGGGCGACATTTTTCAGGTAGTGCTGGCGCAGCGCTTCACCAGCCCGTTCACCCTGCCGCCGATTGCGCTTTACCGGGCGTTGCGGCGGGTCAATCCCTCACCCTTCCTTTATTATCTCGACCTGCCCGGCTTTGCGCTGATCGGATCTAGTCCGGAAATATTGGTCCGGGCGCGGGACGGCGAGGTCACGATCCGGCCCATCGCCGGCACCCGCCCACGCGGCCGGAATGCCGTCGAGGACGCCGCCAACCGCGAAAGCCTGCTGGCCGATCCCAAGGAACGGGCAGAGCATCTGATGCTGCTCGACCTGGGGCGCAACGATGTGGGACGGGTAGCGACGGCCGGCAGCGTGACCGTGACGGACAGCTATAGCGTCGAATTCTACAGCCATGTGATGCATATCGTGTCGAACGTGGTGGGACGGCTGGCTCCCGACAAGGACGCGCTCGACGCCTTGTTCGCGGGCTTTCCGGCAGGGACCGTATCGGGAGCGCCCAAGGTGCGCGCCTGCGAGATCATCGCGGAACTGGAGCCGGAAACGCGGGGGGCCTATGCCGGGGGCGTCGGCTATTTCGGGCCGGACGGCAATATGGATAGCTGCATCGTGCTGCGCACCGCCGTGCTCAAGGACGGCGTGATGCATGTGCAGGCAGGGGCCGGCATCGTCGCGGATTCGACCACGGAATATGAACAGCGGGAGTGCGAGGCGAAAAGCGGCGCATTGCTCGCCGCCGCACGGGAAGCAGTGGCATTGGCGCGCGAGTCGGGGTTTGGGCAGTAGGGCCGGCGATTGGCGGCGGCGGGCTATGGCCAATAGCTGACATTGCCCTACCGTCACCCCGGACTTGATCCGGGGTCCCGCTGCCTTGGGCTGGGCCGGACTCAGAAAGAAAGCGGGACCCCGGATCAAGTCCGGGGTGACGAATAGGGGAACGTCCGCTCCCCACCCAAGCGCGCCATCGGTCCGCTCACTTCAAAGCTCCCCCCTCGCCCGCCGGATTGCGAACCATTTGCGCACATTGTCATTATGCTCTTGCAGCGTGTCCGCGAATATATGGCCGCCCTTCCCGTCCGCGACGAAGTAGAGCGCCTTCGTTTCCGCCGGGTGCAGCACCGCCAGGATCGACAGGCGGCCCGGATTGGCGATCGGTCCCTTGGGCAGGCCGATCATCGCATAGGTGTTATAGTCGTTGACCGCCGCGATTTCGGATTTCCTGATCCGTCGGCCCAGGGGCTTGCCCTTGGTGATCGGATAGATGATCGTTGGGTCGGCCTGCAACATCATGCGCGCCTTCAGGCGATTGCCGTAAACCCCCGCGACGGTCGGCCGTTCCGAAGGCACCGCCGTTTCCTTTTCGACGATGCTGGCAAGGATAATGGCTTCCCTGGGCGTTTTCGCGACCGTGTTCGGCGCCCGCTCCGCCCACATCTTGGCGAGCGCCTTGCTCATGGCATCCTGCATCCGCTTCAGCACCGCCGCCCGGCTTTCGCCCTTGTCGAAGGCATAGCTGTCGGGCAGCACGCTGCCTTCCTCCGGCACCGGAATCTCGCCGGTCAGTTCCTCATTCGCCATCAACCGCTCATGCACCGATATGGAGGGCATGCCTTCCGGTATGGTGATCAGCCGGGTCAGCGTCCTGCCGCCCTGGAGGATGCGGAAAATATCGGAATTGCTGGCGCCCTTGGGGATCAGGAATTCGCCCGCCTTGATCGACTTGCCGCGGCCGAAGACCTTGGCCCGCGTGAGGAAGGCGTCGGCCGAGCGCACCGCCCCCTTTTGTTTCAGGAGAATGGCGGCGTCCGCGATGGTCGAACCTTCCGGCACGACCAGCGCGATATCCTTCATCGCCGGGCCGCTTTCGGTCCAGCCATGGACGAAGCGGAACGCTACGAACGCCGCGACGGCCAGGCCGATCAGCACTATGCCAAAGCCAAGCCGCCGCATTGGAGCCTTCTCAGACCGCCTTCATGATGAGGGAGGCGTTGGTGCCTCCGAAACCGAAGCTGTTGTTCAGCACGGCCCGCACCTTGCGTTCCTTGGCGACATACGGGACCAGGTCGACGCCCTTGCAGCTTTCGCTCGGCTCGTCGAGGTTCAGCGTCGGCGGCACGATCTGGTCGCGCAGCGCCAGGATGCAGAAGATGCTCTCCACCGCGCCCGCGCCGCCCAGCAGGTGGCCGATGGCCGACTTGGTCGAACTCATCGACATGGTGCCCAGATGATCGCCGAACAGCCGCTTCACCGCGCCCAGCTCCAGCTCGTCGCCCAGCGGCGTCGAAGTGCCGTGCGCGTTGACATAGTCGATGTCGCCCAGGCCCAGGCCCGATTTCTTGAGCGCCATCTCCATCGAACGATAGGCGCCATGGCCCTCCGGATGGGGAGCGGTTACGTGATAGGCGTCGCCCGACAGGCCATAGCCGACCACTTCGGCATAGATTTTCGCGCCGCGCGCCTTGGCCCGCTCATATTCCTCCAGCACGACCACGCCCGCGCCCTCGCCCATGACGAAGCCGTCGCGGTTGACGTCATAGGGCCGCGAAGCCTTTTCCGGGCTGTCGTTGAAGGCGGTCGAGAGCGCCCGCGCCTGCGCGAATCCGGCGATGCCGATGGGGCAGATCGCGCTTTCCGCGCCGCCCGCCAGCATCACGTCGGCATCGTCCAGCGCGATCATGCGGGCGGCGTCGCCGATGGAATGGGCGCCGGTCGAGCAGGCGGTGACGACGGCATGGTTGGGGCCCATCAGGCCATATTTGATCGAAACCTGGCCGGAGATCAGGTTGATCAGGCGGCCATGGACGAAATGCGGGCTGACCCGGCCCGGCCCACGGTTCGCCAGCACCAGCGATTCGCTTTCGATGCCCGGCAGGCCGCCGATGCCCGAACCGATGGAGCAACCGGCGCGCAGCCGTTCCTCCTCGCTCATATCGTCCAGGCCCGCGTCGCGCAGCGCCTGGCTGGCGGCGGAAATGCCGTAGACGATGAAGGGGTCGACCTGCCGCTGGATCTTGTGATCGACGTCCAGCCCGGGGTCATAGCCATATTCATGATCCGCCGGCTTCACTTCACAGGCGATGCGGCATTTATACTCGCTGGCGTCGAAGCGCGTGATCGTCGCCGCGCCGGACTTGGACGCGATGATGTTCTTCCAGGTCGTTTCCACATCCCCGCCGAGCGGGCTGACCATGCCAAGGCCGGTTACGACAACACGACGCATATGCTTGCTCCGAAAAATCTTTTTGGCTCAACGCCGCCCATCTAACCCTTCGAAAGGGGATTGTGAACGGGGGCCAGATACCAAAAGGCTCCCCAAGACCCGGTTTCGCCGGACAGGAGGAGCCTTTTCCTTTTTCAAACGCGGCGGCCACCCGTTTTCAGGCAGGCCGCCGGACGCCCTTACTGCTTGCTGTCGATATAATCGATGGCGTCCTTGACGGTGGCGATCTTTTCCGCCGCGTCGTCGGGGATTTCGACGCCGAATTCTTCCTCGAACGCCATCACCAGCTCGACGATGTCCAGGCTGTCAGCGCCCAGATCGTCGATGAAGCTCGCATCCTCGGTCACCTTTTCGGCTTCGACGCCCAGATGCTCGACGACGATTTTCTTTACGCGATCCGCGGTCTCACTCATGAGTGGTCCTTCTTACTGGGTATCGTTGATGGTTCTGAATATCTGTTAAGGCATGCCCTAGAGGCAAGCCCAACGAGAGGCAAGAGGCAAGAGACAATCGGGTGGCATCGCCCCACCTGCGTTCGACTCTTCAGCCCCGATGGCACAAGGCGGCGGCTTTGCAAATGCCCAAAATTTTCGGGCGCGATGGAATAAAGCCGCAGCGTGGGACTTTGGGATCGACCGATCCTTCCCCTTCAGATCATCGCCATGCCGCCATTGACGTGCAGCGTCTGGCCGGTGACGTAACCCGCTTCCTTGCTGGCGAGATAGACCACAGCCGCGCCGATGTCCTCCCCCGCGCCCAGGTCGCCCGCCGGGATCTTCGTCAGGATCGCGCTTTTCTGCGCGTCGTTCAGCGCGTCGGTCATGGCCGAACGGATGAAGCCCGGCGCGACGCAGTTCACGGTGATGCCCCGGCTCGCCAGTTCCTGGCCCAGCGACTTGGACATGCCGATGATACCCGCCTTCGACGCCGCATAATTGGCCTGTCCTGGATTGCCGGTGACGCCGACGACGGAGGTGATGGAGATGATGCGGCCGAAACGGGCCTTCATCATCGGCTTGGCGGCGGCGCGGGCAAGGCGGAAGGCCGCTTCAAGATTGACCGAGATCACGTCCGACCATTCCTCATCCTTCATGCGCAGGATCAGGTTGTCGCGGGTGATGCCCGCATTGTTGACGAGGATGTCGATCTTGCCGCCCAGCGCTTCGACCGCCTGCCCCACCAGCGCATCGACCGCCGCCGGATCGCCCAGGTTGCAGACCAGCGTCTTGTGATCGCCGCCCAGTTCCGCGGCAAAGGCCTTCAGCTTCTCCTCATTGCTGCCCGAAAGGGCGAGCGTGGCGCCCTGCGCGGCGAGGGCCTTCGCGATGGCGGAGCCGATGCCCCCCGAAGCGCCCGTCACCAGCGCGGTCATGCCTGTCAGATCGAACATTCTAATCTCCCTTGAAGTTCGGCGTCCGGCGCTCGAAAAAGGCGTCTATCGCCTCGTCATGATCCGCCGTCGCATGGGCCAGCGCCTGCATCGCGCCCGCCATTTCCATGATCTGGTTCAATTCCGCCGTCTGCGCGGCGCGCAGCAGCCGCTTGGTCATGCGCGTCGCGTGCGGCGGATTGGCGGCGATCCTGTCCGCCACGGCCCGCGCCGCCGCCAGCAGGTCGGCGTCCGGCACCACCTCGCTCACCAGCCCGATGCGCAGCGCCTCCTGCGCGTCGATGGTCTCGCCCGTCAGCGCCAGTTCGGTCGCCTTGGAAAAGCCGACGATGCGCGGCAGCAACCAAGCCCCGCCATCGCCCGAAATGATGCCCAGCTTCACGAAAGATTCCGCGAATTTCGCTGATTGCGCCGCGATCCTGACGTCGCACATCAACGCCAGGTCGCAGCCCGCGCCGATGGCGGGGCCATTGACCGCCGCGATCACCGGCAGTTCAAGCGCCTGGAACAGCAACGGCAACCGCTGGATTCCCGCCCGGTAATTGCGCCGCGTCTGCGCGGGCAAAGCAGCCCGCAGCCCGCCCGCGTCGGGCCGCATCGCGTTCAGGTCGCCGCCCGACGAAAAGGCGCTCCCTGCCCCGGTCAGGATCGCGACGCGGATCGACAAATCCCGCTCCGCCTCCTCGAACGCGGCGCAGAGCGCATCGACCATCGCCGGATCGGAGATCGGATTGCGCCGGTCCGGCATGTCGAGCGTGACCGTCAGCACGGCCCCATCGCGGCTGGTCAGGACGGGAGCGCTGCTCATGCCGCCGCTCACAGGGTCCCCAGGGCGGCCTCTATATCGTCCATCGTCACGATGCTGCGCACGGTGGCGTCGGGCGCGATGCGCTTGACCATCGGTCCCAGCACCTTGCCGCCCAATTCGACGAACTCGGTCACGCCCGCGTCCCACATGGCGGCGACGGATTCGCGCCAGCGGACCCGGCCCGTCACCTGCTCCACCAGCCGCAACTTGATCTCTTCCGGATCGGCGATCGCGCTGGCCAGCACATTGGCATAGACCGGCAGCAGCGGCGTGCCGATCGCCGCCTTGCCCAGCGCTTCCTCCATCGCCTCGGCGGCGGGCTGCATCAGCGGGCAGTGGAAGGGCGCCGACACCGGCAGCAGCACGCCGCGCTTGATGCCATGGTCCTTGACCAGCGCCACCGCGCGCTCGATGGCGCCGCGATGCCCGGAAATCACCACCTGGGTCGGGTCATTGTCGTTGGCGACGGTGCACACCTCGCCCTCGGCGGCGGCATCGGCCAGTGCCTGAGCCTTCTCGATATCCGCGCCCAGCAGCGCCGCCATCGCGCCCTCGCCCACCGGCACGGCAGCCTGCATCGCCCGCCCGCGCAGCTTCAGCAGCTTCGCCGTGGTGCCGATGTCGAACGCCTCCGCCGCGCAGAGCGCGCTATATTCGCCAAGGCTGTGCCCGGCGACATAATCGCCCTTTTCCGCCAGAGAAAAGCCGCCCTCCCTCTGCATCACGCGCAGGGTCGCCAGCGCATTGGCCATGATCGCGGGCTGGGCGTTCTCCGTCAGGGTCAGGTCGCTTTCCGGCCCCTCCACCATGATGCGGAACAGATGCTGCGACAGGGCGTCGTCGACCTCCTGAAACAGCTCCTTCGCGGCCGGGCTGGCGTCGGCCAGCGCCTTGCCCATGCCCACCGACTGGCTGCCCTGCCCCGGAAAAAGAAATGCCCTCATCATCCACCTTCTGACCTGCGCGCCCCTGCAAAAGCGCAATTTTTCAAAGCCGTTACACTTTGAGACACAAATGCCGTTGAGGCGCCCGGCCCATTTCGGCAGTTCTCGTTGGAGGACCGCCTTTAACGATGACGGAGTATAAGGAAAAGGTGCGATATCGCTTTGGATGGATCACGGGAACCGCGCTGGTCCTGTCGGGCTGCGCGGCCGGCCCCGATTATCGCGCCCCCGCCCCCGCAGCGCTCGGCGTGCCGGCGGCCTATAGCCAGGGCGCCAGCGCTCCGCTGGACGAGGCGGAACTGGCCGCCTGGTGGACGCGGCTCGACGATCCGGCGCTGAGCGGCCTCATCGACCGGGCCATCGCCCATAATCTGGACATCGTGCAGGCGCAGGCGCGCCTTCGCCAGGCGCGGGAATCGCTGCGGCAGGCAAGGGCCGCCTTCCTGCCGCAGGCGAACGGATCGGCCAGCGGCGGGCGCAACTACAGCAGCCGGGATGCGGGCGGCCGGCTGGACCCCAGCGGCAATCCGATCGGCGGCGGCGGCTCCAACTGGTCGAGCAGCTATTCGGTGGGCGCCAATGCAAGCTGGCAGGTCGACCTGTTCGGCGAGCTTTCCCGTTCGGCGGAGGCTGCGCGGGCCGATCTTGCCGCTTCCGGATACGACCTCGCCAATGTGCGGGCGACGATCGTCTCCGAACTCGTCGCCAACTATGTGCAGGCGCGCCTGGCGCAGGGGCAGTTGCGCATCGCGCGCGAGACGCAGGCGATCCAGCAGGACAATTACAACATCGCCAACTGGCGGCTTCAGGCGGGCCTCGTCTCCTCGCTGGACGCGGAGCAGGCGCGGGCGCAACTGGCGCAGACCAACGCAACCGTGCCCCAGCTTGAGGCGAGCCTTCGGGGCAGCCTCAACCGCATCGCCGTGCTGACGGGCCAGGCGCCCGGCGAAGCGACCCGAAGCCTTGAAACCCCCGCCCCGATCCC
>NZ_ATDO01000080.1:0-28779 GCF_000445085.1 Sphingobium sp. HDIP04
CCCGCCGACACGCTGCGCCAGCGGCCGGACGTGCGCTCGGCCGAACGGGCGCTGGCCGCCGCAACGGCGCGCATCGGCGTGGCGCAGGCGCAGCTTTATCCCTCATTGGGCATCAGCGGCAATATCGGCACGACCTCCAACAGCTTCAAAGACCTGTTCAGCCTGGTCACCGGCGGCGTCTTCGCCAATGTGGCGCAGGTCATCTTCGACGGCGGACGCCTCGCCTCGCAGGTTCGTTCGCAGCGGGCGGCGACCGACGCCGCCTTCGCCGCCTACAAGCAGGCGGTGCTGTCCGCGCTGGAGGATGTGGAGAATGCCATGGCTTCGCTGTCGAGCGCCCGCGCCCGCAAGGCGGAGTTCGCGACCGCCTATGAAGCGTCGAACAACGCCGCGATCCTGGCGCGCAGCCAGTATCAGGCGGGCCTGATCGATTTCCAGACGCTTTCCCAGAGCGAGAACAGCCTTTTGAATGCGCGCAACAGCCTTGCCGGCGCGCAATCCGACGAAGTCCTTGGCCTGGCCCAGCTCTATAATGCGCTGGGCGGCGGCTGGCAGAATATGGAAAACCGTCCCAATGACTAACGATGCGACCAGCGATCAGGGCCTGAACGACTTTCTGGGGGCGCGGCCCGAAAGGCCGTGGCGCAAATGGGTGGTCCGGGGCGCGGTCGGCGTCGCCCTGCTGATCCTCGTCCTGCTGCTTGCCCGCTGCTTTTCGGGCGACGACAAACCCAATTACGCGACGCGGGAAGTGCGCAAGGGCGACCTCACCGTCTCCGTATCCGCCACCGGCAATCTGAAGCCCATCAACCAGGTCGATGTCGGTTCAGAACAGTCGGGCAAGATCACGGCGGTCCATGTCGATGTGAACGACCGCGTGACCAGGGGGCAGAAGCTGGCCGAACTCGACACCCGGCGGCTGGTGGACACGATCAACCAGAACCGGGCGCAGCTTGCCTCCTCGCAGGCCGGCGTTGCACAGGCGGAGGCGCAGGCGGCGCTGGCCAAGGCGACGCTCGACCGCCAGCTCAACGTGTTCAAGCTCTCCGGCGGGCGCGTTCCCGCCAGGACGGAACTGGATGCCGCCCGCGCCGACTACAGCTCCGCCCTCGCCAACCTCCGCTCGGCGCAGGCGCAGGTTCGCGTTTCCCAGGCGCAGCTTTCCACGGCGCAGACCAATCTTTCCATCGCCCAGATCGTCTCGCCCGTGACCGGCGTCGTCCTGTCCCGCGACATAGAGCCGGGCCAGACCGTCGCCGCCTCGCTGAACGCGCCGGTCCTTTTCACCATCGCCGAAGACCTGACCCAGATGGAGGTGGAGGTCTCGGTCGACGAGGCGGATGTCGGACAGGTGAAGGAGGGCCAGAGCGCCAATTTCTCCGTCGACGCCTTCCCCGGCCGCACCTTTCCGGCGCGAGTGACGCGGGTCAATGTCGGCTCCAACAGCGCCAGCGCCAGTTCCTCCTCCTCATCGGGCAGCAGCGCGGCCAGCAGCACGACGGGCACCGTCGTCGCCTATACGGCGGTGCTGTCGGTGGACAACAAGGACGAGATATTGCGCCCCGGCATGACCGCGACCGCCGACATCGTGACGCAGGAACTGCATGACGTGCTGCTCGTCCCCAACAGCGCGCTTCGCTTCAAGCCCAGCGCGGGCAACCAGGGCGGCGGCATCACCAGCCAGATCGTCCCCGGCCCCCGCCGTTTCCGCCGGGGCGGCGCGAACCGGCAGGTCAGCTTCGGCATCGGCAGCAGCCAGACCGTCTACGTCGTGGGCGAGGACGGCAATCCCAGGGCAGTGCAGGTGACCGTCGGCGCCAGCGACGGCGCGCGCACGGTCATCACCGGCGGCGGCCTCAAGCCCGGCATGCGCGTCATCACCGGGCAACTTGCCGCCGGCCAGCAGGCTCCGGCGGAGGACCAGGCCGATGGCGGTTCGCGGGGCGGCGGACCGCGTGACCGCAACCGCAGGCCGGAAGGCGACCGCTCCACCGACGGCAGCCCGGCGACCGTCGGCAAGCTCGGCAATTCGGGCGGCGGGAAGGCGGAAACAGCGCCGGTCCGCACCGGCCGCCAGAGCGGAAGCTGACGCGCATGGCGGCCGATCCGATCATCTCCCTGCGCGGCGTCACCAAGGTCTACGGCTCCGGCCCGACCGCCTTTCAGGCGCTGAAGGGCATCGACCTCGACATCGCGCAGGGCGATTTCGTGGCGGTCATGGGGCCTTCCGGCTCCGGCAAGTCGACGACGATGAACATATTGGGCTGCCTCGACGTGCCCACGGGCGGGGAGTTCCTGTTCAAGGGGCGGCATGTCGAAACGCTCGACCGCGACCAGCGCGCCCTGCTGCGCCGCCGCTATCTGGGCTTCGTGTTCCAGGGGTTCAACCTGTTGTCCCGCACCACGGCGCTGGAGAATGTCGAGTTGCCCCTGCTCTATCGCGGCGAGGACAAGAAGACCCGATATGAGGCCGGCATGGCCGCGCTGGACAAGGTCGGCCTGAAGGACTGGTGGGACCACACGCCCGCCGAACTGTCCGGCGGGCAGCAGCAGCGCGTCGCCATCGCCCGCGCCATCGTGACCCAGCCCGACGTGCTGCTGGCGGACGAGCCGACCGGCAACCTCGATTCCGAAAGATCGGTGGAGATCATGGAACTGCTGACCGACCTCAACCGCAATGGCGGCATCACCGTGCTGATGGTCACGCATGAGCCGGACATGGCCGCCTTTGCGCGCACCATCGTGCATTTCAAGGACGGGCTGGTGGAGCGGGTCGAGCAGGGGGTGACGGCGTGATCGCGATACCCTCCCCCGTCAATCCCGCGAAGGCGGGAATGAACGAAGGCGCGCGCGAAAGATGCTAGGCACCACCGTCATCCTCGCCTTCCGGGCGATCAACCGGCACAAGCTGCGCAGCTTCCTCACCACGCTGGGCATCATCATCGGCGTGGCGGCGGTCGTCACCATGGTCACGCTGGGCAATGGCGCGACCGCCGCCGTACGCGAGCAGATCAGTTCGCTCGGCGCCAATGTGCTGCAACTCCGCCCCGGCCAGGGTTTCGGCCGGGGCGGCGGCGGTCCGCGCCCGCCCGACTTCAAGCCCGCCGACCTGACCGCCATCGAGAACCAGCTTACCGGCGTCCGCGCCGTCGCGCCGATGGTGCAATCCAGCGGCACGGCCATTTACGAAGGCAGCAACTGGTCCACCACCGTCTACGGCACCACCGCCGCCTATTTCGAGGTGCAAAGCTGGAAGGCCGATACCGGCCGCCTCTTCATGCCGGAGGAGGAGGAGGCGGGAAAACCCGTCTGCATCATCGGCAATACGGTGCGCACCAACCTGTTCCAGAGCAATGACCCGGTCGGCAAGCGCATACGCATCAAGGGCGTATCCTGCCAGGTGATCGGCGCGCTCGCCACGCGGGGCCAGGGCGGATTCGGGGATCAGGACGATGTCGTCGTCATGCCGATCAAGTTCGTCCAGCGCCGCTTCACCGGCGACCGCGACATCAGCCAGATCATGGTCGCGGTGGACGACGCCTACGACACCAGCGCGGTCCAGGCCAGCCTGGAGGAACTGATGCGCGAACGCCGCAAGGTGAAGCCGGGCGCGGAGGACAATTTCAACGTCTTCGACACCAAGCAGATCAGCGACACGCTGACCGGCACCACCACCATATTGACGCAGATCGTGGCGGCGGTGGCGGCGATTTCCCTGCTGGTCGGCGGCATCGGCATCATGAACATCATGCTGGTTTCGGTGACGGAGCGCACGCGGGAGATCGGCATCCGCCTCGCCATCGGCGCGGTCGCGCGCGAAGTGCTGATGCAGTTCCTGGTCGAGGCCATCGTGCTGTCCTGCCTGGGCGGGCTGATCGGCCTGTTCCTGGCGCTGGTCGCGTCGGTCGCCATCGCGCCGCTGATGCAGGTGCCCTTCATCTTCGACGTGAAGGTGAATGTGATCGCCTTCCTCTTTTCGGCCGCCATCGGGGTGGTCTTCGGCTATTTCCCGGCCCGACGCGCCGCCGCGCTCAACCCCATCGACGCCCTGCGCCACGAATGACGGCGGACCGAAAGTTCATTCAAGCCCTTGAAAGACGGTCTTTTCTGAACCGATATTCAGACTAATTCCGCTTCTGTTACAATTTTCGACAATCCTTGGGCATGGTCGGCACAGGCCTGCGACAAATGGCTCCTAATTCTGTCTTCAACGCCGGGAGAGCCGGCCGGAGCAAGAAAGAAGGAGCAAGATCATGTTCAAGAAGATTCTGATGGGTCTGGCCGCCACCGCCATGACCGCCAGCCCGATGGTCGCCTCGCAGGCGCAGGCCGCGCATCAGCGTGAAGTCCGCCAGGTCGTGAAGCACGGCCCCCACGGCCGCACCGTCACCCGGACCACGGTGGTCCGCAAGGACGATCATCGCCGCTGGGCCAAGGGGCAGCGATTCGACCGACGCTATGCGACCAACTATCGCGTGATCAACAATTATCGCGGCTATCGCCTGAACGCCCCGCCGCGCGGTTACCGCTGGGTCCGCTCCGGCAATGACGCGGTCCTGATCGCCATCACCAGCGGCATCATCGGCGCGGTCGTCGCAGGCGCCATCCGCTAAGCCGGCCACACCGGCCGGAACGCTCCGGAGCCACGCTCCGGGGCGTTTTTCATGTCAACCCCGTCAGATAATAGACCGCGATCACCACGAACACGGTGAAGGTCTTGATCAGGGTCAGCGCGAAAATATCCTTATAGGCCTGCCGATGGGTCAGCCCCGTCACCGCCAGCAGGGTGATGATGGCCCCGTTATGCGGCAGGCTGTCCATGCCCCCGCTCGCCATGGAGGCCACCCGATGCAGCACCTCGCGCGGGATGCCCGCCGCGTCCCCCGCCGCCGCGAACTGCTCCGCCATAGCCGCCAGCGCTATCGACAGCCCGCCCGAAGCAGACCCCGTGATCCCGGCAAGCGACGTCACCGTGATCGCCTCATTGACCAACGGATCGGGCACGGCCCTCAGCGCCTCCTTCACCACCAGGAAACCCGGCAGCGCCGCGATCACCGCGCCGAAGCCATATTCGACCGCCGTATTCATCCCCGCCAGCAGGGCGCCGCCCACCGCCGCCTTCGACCCGTCGGCGAAGCGCCGCGCCACAGGGCGGAAGGCAAAGAGCAGGATCGTCCCGATCCCCAGCAGCAAGGCGCCCTCCACGGCCCAGAGCGCGGCGACCTGCGCCACCTTCACCGCGACCGGATCGGTCAAGCCGGGCAGCGACATGCTAACCTCCTCCCCCGCAGCCAGGCGCGGGATCAGCATGGTCAGCGCCAGATTGCCCAATCCCACCACCAGCAACGGCAGCAGGGCGACCAGCGGATGCACGGCCCGCCCGCCCATGTCCGCCGCCTCCGGTTCGTTCACCAGCGTCTCCGGCGCGCCATAGCCCTCCCCCGCCGCCCGCATCGCCCGCCGGCGCCAGCCCAGATAGGCAAGGCCCAGCCCCATGATGCAGGCCGATCCGATCAGCCCCAGCACCGGCGCCGCCCAGGCGGTCGTGCCGAAGAAGCTGGTGGGGATGATGTTCTGGATCTGCGGCGTCCCCGGCATCGCGTCCATGGTGAAGGTGATCGCCCCCAGGCCGATGGTCGCGGGCACCAGCCGCTTGGGGATGTCGCCCTGCCGGAACATCTCGGCGGCGAAGGGATAGACGGCGAACACCGCCACGAACACCGAAACCCCGCCATAGGTCAGCAGCGCGGTCACCAGCATGATCGCCGGGATCGCCCTCTGCGCCCCCACCAGCCCGATCACAGCCGTCACGATGACACGCGAAAAGCCCGAAATCTCGATCAGCTTCCCGAACAGAGCGCCCAGCAGGAAGACCGGGAAATAGAGTTTCAGGAAGCTCCCCACCTTGTCCATGAACAGGCCGGAAAAGACCGCCGGCACCGCGGCCGGATCGGTCAGGAACACCGCCAGCATCGCCAGCAACGGCGCCATCACGATGACGCTCATCCCCCGATAGGCCGCGACCATCAGCAAAATCAGCGAAAGCGCCGCGATACCGACCGCCATTACCATCTCCCCCAGAAATCACATCCGTTCGCACTGAGCTTGTCGAAGTGCTTTCCTTACTTTTCCATGGATAGAAGGAAGTGGAAGGCATCGACAAGCCTGTCCTGAGCCCGTCGAAGGGCTCAGCCCGAACGGAGGAGGGATTGGCTCAAACCCTTTCAACTCTTCCTTGCCTTTCCCCCGCATTTCCGCCATAGGCGCCGCTTCGCTTGGCCGGAGGTGACTCGCGGCCCTGCGAACGAATGCTTATGGACGACAGCCGGAGGGGCGTTTCGCATGGGGCGGGCGTCAGCGATCGGCCAACAGATGAGGCAATATCCATGGCTCTTTACGAGCATGTGTTCCTTGCGCGCCAGGATCTGGCACAGGCGCAGGTGGACGCCCTGGCGGAAACCGCCACCAAGATCGTCGAGGAAATGCAGGGCAAGGTGACCAAGGTGGAAACCTGGGGCCTGCGCAGCCTGGCCTACAAGATCGCCAAGAACCGCAAGGCGCACTATGTGATGCTGAACATCGACGCCCCCGCCGGCGTCGTCGCGGAACTGGAGCGCCAGACCCAGATCAACGAAGACATCATCCGCTACATGACCATCAAGGTCGATGAGCTGGAAACCGGCCCGTCGGTCATGATGCGCAAGCAGGAACGCGCCGAGCGCGGTCCGCGCGGCGAGCGTGGCGATCGCGGCCCGCGCCGCGAGCGCGAAGAAGCCCCGGCTGGCGAATAAGGAGATCTGAAACATGGCACGCCCGTTTTTCCGCCGCCGCAAGAGCTGCCCCTTCGCCGCCAAGGATGCGCCGAAGATCGATTACAAGGACGTCCGTCTGCTCCAGGGCTTCGTGTCCGAGCGCGGCAAGATCGTCCCCAGCCGCATCACCGCGGTGTCCGCCAAGAAGCAGCGCGAACTGGCCCAGGCCATCAAGCGCGCCCGTCACCTGGGCCTGCTGCCCTACATCGTGAAGTGAGGGAGTAAGACCCATGGAAATCATTCTCCTCGAACGGATCGAGAAGCTGGGCGCCATCGGCGACGTCGTCACCGTGAAGGACGGTTACGCGCGTAACTACCTGCTGCCCAACAAGAAGGCGCTGCGTTCGAACGCCGCCAACAAAAAGGTGTTCGAAGCCAACCGCGCCAAGATCGAGGCCGACAACGCCGCCCGCCGCTCGGACGCCGAAAAGGCTGCCGAAGGCGTCAACGGCAAGCAGATCGTCCTGATCCGCCAGTCGTCCAACGCCGGCCATCTCTACGGTTCAGTCGCCGTCCGCGACGTGGTGGAAGCGCTGCACGCCGATGGCGTCACCAACGTCACCAAGGCGATGGTCGTGCTGGAACGCCCGATCAAGACGCTGGGCGTGTTCGACGTCAAGGTCGCGCTGCACCCGGAAGTCGCCGTCACCATCACGGTGAACGTCGCCCGCTCGCCGGAAGAAGCCGAGCTTCAGAGCCAGGGCGTCGACGTGATGGCCGACCTGTTCGAAAAGGACGAGAGCGGCTTCATCGAAGATTACGATCCGAATGCGGAACCCGGCGAAATCGCCGTGGAAGCCGAAGAAGCTCCGGCCGAAGAAGCCTGAGGCTTCCTTTCGGAACGACAATAGGAAAGCCGCCCCTCACCGGGCGGCTTTTTTATTGGCGCCGGGTTTGTCGGCCGATGGGGAGAAAGGCTGTCCGGCGGACCTGGGAGGGCAGCACCCCGGCCCAGAGCGCCGAACAGCCTTTCCGCCGCTCTCCATAGAGCGCCCTTCCGGCGCGCTCTTCAATTCACGTTCAGATTCAGGCTGCTATTCGCCATTTACGCACCCCGGCATGAATTCCAGCCGGTCATCAAGGGAAGAGGACAATCGATGATTTCGAGGTTCGCCGCGCTCGCCGCTGCCATGCTGATCGCGAGTCCCGCGCTTGCCCAGACTGGCGACGCCGCCAAGGGCAAGGCGGTCTTCGCCCGCTGCATGGCCTGTCATGCGGTCGATCCGGGAGTCAACCGTCTGGGTCCGTCGCTCGGGGGAATCGTGGGCCGGCCATCCGGCGCGGTTCCGGGTTTCGCCTATTCCGCCGCGATGAAGAAAGCCAGTATCCGCTGGGACGCCAAGTCGCTGGACGCTTTCCTGACCAAGCCGTCCGCCAGCGTGCCGGGCAACAAGATGATGTTCGCGGGCCTGCCCAATCCCGCGGATCGCGCCAATCTGATCGCCTATCTCGCCAGCGCGGGCAGGAAATGATCTGAAAACCATGCATGCAGATTTTCCGCCTGCTTGGGAAATCGCTCCAGGCAGGTGGGCAATTCGACATTCGAAGGACTGGGTGATTTGGGTGGTTTCCCACCACTCCTCCTTTCGTCGCCCCGGGGCTTGGCCCGGGGTGACGGGAAGTAGCCAACGCGCTCCAGCGCCAATCGGCATTCGGTTCAGCGCGAGAAGGCGGACGATGGCCAGCCTCATCCCACTTCACGGAAACACTCCGGTTCAAAGCCCCAGGCGGCTCCAGAACTCGTCGGGCTTGACCGGCGTCCCGCTTTCGGATGGACGTTCGGGACGGGTCCAGGAGGAATGGGGAATGTGGATTTGCGGGCTGGCGCCGAATCGGCGTTGGCGGCGGGAACGAATGGCATTGCGGGTCATCGTCTTCTCCTGTCGAGGAGGAACACGAAACCTTGCGTCGTCGCTTCAGTACCGTGCGCTTTAGCCGTTGGTGACGCGGAGCAAGCTGACATCCTTCAAAAGCCGCGGAGCGTTGCGCTCGGCAATATATCTACTGCATTTGTAGAGAGATGGAAGATAGCTTTGCTTAAGTCGTGCAGACCGCAGGTTTCGCGGCACAGCCGGCCCGAGTTCCGTCATTAGAGAACAAGGGTGAGACGCGCCTGTCAGAACACCACATTGTAGAGGAACCAGCCCATGATCAGCAGGCTCGTCACAACACAGAGACGATCACCGAAAATGTCGATCCGCGACATCGCTTGCATCCTTCCTTGGTCGAGCGATCTTCGTCGCCTCGTTTATGAAGGATAAACCATCAGCGCGGAGAAAGGAATAGAATAACTGCGCCCGACCGATCCATAAAAGCGCCGAACCGAAAATATGGGGTCTTGAACATCATTAGGGCGCAGTGCGGCAAGAAGTGCCGCTTCATCCCGGCAGTCCTCGCAAATCAATCTATATTCAAGCCGTTAGCGAAAGCCGGCGCCGCGATGTTCCAGGAAGGAACGGGTCGCTTCCTCCGGCCCCCGATAAGCCTCCTGAAACTCCGCGCTCCAATATTTGAGGTCTTCCAGATCGATACGCGCACCCGAAACCGCGCAGAGCACGAACTGCCCCGGTCGCACGACATCGAAATGCGGCGTGTCGTAATGCAGCACCGCCAGTCCCTGAATATCCGCCATCAGTCGCCGGTCAGGATGCGATCGACGAGCTGCTTCACGGTCGGCACGAACCCGTTGGAGTAGAAGGGATCCTGCTTGAACTTATAGGCGCCATGGCCCGCGAACAGCAGATTCTTGTCGAGATCGCCGCCATGCACCGCCTCCTGCAAGGACTTCTGGATGCAGAAGCTGCGCGGGTCGGCCAGGCGCCCGGTCGAGTTGGTCTCGCTGTCCATCCAGCTTGAGAAGGCGCATTGGCTGAGGCAGCCCATGCAGTCGGTCTGGTCCTTGCGGATTTCGGCCTTTTCCTCCTCGGTCACGAACACCAGCGTATTGTCGGGCGTCTTGAGCGCGGAGGTGAAGCCCTGCCCCACCCATTCGCGGGCGCGCAGCAGGTCGCCCCGCGTCACCCAGAAATTCTTGCCCTTCACGCCCGCGTCGAGCTGGTGCGTATGGTCGCCCGCCTGTTCGGTGCTGAAGGGAATCTGCCGTTCGGAGCGCGCCTCAAGCTGGCGCAGGAAGGGATTGCGGACCGCCGAACTGTAGAAGCCGGTCGGCGAGAAGCGGTGCAACAGCACGTCGCCCGGCTCCAACTGCATCAGCCGCTCTTTCCAGAGCTGCGGGATCGGGCTTTCCTGCGTCAGCAGCGGACGGGTGCCGAACTGGAACATGATCGCGCCCAGTTCGGGATTGTCGATCCAGTCGTTCCAGTCCTTGAGCGCCCAGACGCCGCCCGCCATGACGATGGGCACATCGTCGGAAATGCCGCCTTCCCGCATGGTGGCGCGCAGGTCGCGGACGCGGGGATAGGGATCCTGCGGCGCCTTCGGGTCTTCGGCGTTGGACAGGCCGTTATGCCCGCCCGCCAGCCACGGGTCCTCATAGACCACGGCGGCGAGCCATTCCGACGCCTTGGAATAGGCGCGCTTCCACAGGGCGCGGAAGGCGCGGCCGGAACTGACGATGGGCAGATAGTTGACGCCGTAGGAGGCGGCGATCTCCGACAGCTTGTAGGGCATGCCCGCGCCGCAGGTGACGCCCGCGACCATTCCCTTCGTCTTTTCCAGGACGCCGTGCAGGACGCGCTGCGCGCCGCCCATTTCCCAGAGCACGTTGATGTTGATCGCGCCCTTGCCGCCCGCGATTTCGAAGGCGCGCTTCACCTGCTCGACCGCGCCGTCTATGGCATAGGCGATCAGTTCCTCATGCCGGTCGCGACGGGTGCGGCCATGATAGACCTGGGGAATGACGTTGCCGAAGCTGTCATAGCTGTCCGCATTGACCGCCGACACCGTGCCGATGCCGCCGGCCGCCGCCCAGGCGCCGGAACTGGCATGGTTGGAAACGGCCACCCCCTTGCCGCCTTCGACCAATGGCCAGACTTCCCGGCCGCCGTAAACGATGGGCTTCAACCCCTTGAACAACGCAATCTCCCACGCAAAAAATTCCGTGGCCCCCAACCACATGAAGGCCGCCCTATAGCAGCTTTGCGGTCGGATGACGAATATTTGGGCGCGCCCTACCGCAAAATATGGGGACTGGATAGTGCCTGCCCGTAAAGCGCGGCATAGGCGTCCACCATCGCGGCTTCGGTGAAATCGCGCCCGGCGCGGTGACGATTCGCCTCGCCAAGCCGTTGCCGCAGGTCCGGGTCGCCGGCCAGCGTGCCGAGCGCGGCCGACAGGGCCGCCTCGTCCGGGACGATGAACGGCCGGTTTTCGGGCGCGACCATGGCGGCGACGTCGCCCACGTCGGTCGATGCGACGGGCAGGCCCGCCGCCATCCCCTCCACCAGCGAGATCGGGAACTGCTCGCTGTCGGAAGACAAAGCGAAGATGTCGAACAGGCCCATGAAGCGCCAGGGTTCCGGCAGGAATCCGGCCATGCAGATGTCGGCCAGTCCGTGATCCCTGGCTTCCGCCGCTATGGCGTCGCGCTCCGGCCCCTCCCCCACCACCACCAGCTGGAGCCGCTCGCGATGCGGCGCGACGGCGCGGACGAGGCGGCGGATATTCTTGACCGGACGCAGGCCCGCCACGGTGCCGACCAGCAGCTTGCCGGGCGCGCGGTCGAGGGCGGGAATGGCGTCGGGCAAGGGCGGCTGCCCATAGCGCGCCGTGTCGATGCCGTTGCGGATCAGATGGACCTTCCGCGGCGGCTGACGCCACATGTCGCGGGCGATGCCTTCAAGCCGGACGGACGGGACGACCAGCGCATGCGCGCGCTGGAGCGCCAGGCGGCGATAGAGGTTGCGCTGCGGCTTGAGGCCGCCCGCCTCATCCGCGTTGAAGCCGTCCTCATGATGGATCAGCGGCGGCCCGCCATGGATGCGCCGCGCCATCACCGCGTCCATCGCGCCCCAATTATAGCTGAGGACAAGGTCGTAATCCGCCAGGAAGGCCGCGATCGCCCTGAAGCGCCCAAGGCCCGGCCTGCCGGCGAGCGGAGGGGATTCGGGAAAGTCGACCGGCGTGGCGGGGTCGATGGCGTCGCGCGCGCTCATCAGTTGGGGCGCGGCGCTGACGATGCTGTGACGGGCGCGGTCGCCCCAGAGGTTCATCAGGCGCACGGCCCGCGCCTCCTTGCCGCCCAGTGAAAAGCTGCCGTGGACATGCAGCAGCCGGGGCGGGCCATCGATCTGCCGAGGCCGGCGCGCGGCGAAACGGTCCATGCCGCTCAAGCCGCTTCAGCCATTCAGCACCCGCGCCAGCAGCCGGTCGATGGCGACGACGGATTCCGGCTCGTCCAGGACGGGGGCGTGACCGACATTGGAAATGGTCGCGCATTCCGCGCCGGGGCCGATTTCCGCCACCATGCGGGCGGCGGTGGCGGCGGAGAGCAGGTCGGAACGCTCGCCCCGCAGCACCAGCGTCGGAATGCCGCGAAAGGCCTGCATGACCGGCCACATGTCGACGCTCGCCTCGCTGCCCGCGACCCGCAAGGGTTCGGCTATGCGCATGTCATAGTCCAGCACGATCCGACCCGCGCTGTTGAGGCGGTAGAGGCGCTTGGCCATGGCCAGCCATTGGTCGAGGCCATAGCCGGGATAGATGTCCCGGTTCGATTCCTCCAGGGCGCGGGCGGCATGGACCCAGCTTGGATGCGACTGGCCGATGCCGACATAGGTGCGGATGCGCGCAAGGCCGGCCTCCTCCAGCGTCGGCCCGACATCGTTGAGCAGCGCGCCCGCCAGCCATTCGCGATGGGTCGCCGCGATCAGCATGGTGATGATGCCGCCCAGCGACGTGCCGATGGCGACGAAGCGGGTGATGGCCAGGTCCGCCAGCAGGCGGCCGATGTCCTGCAGATAGGTGAGCGGGACATAGGTCATCGGGTCCTTCGCCTGCGCGCTTTCGGCGCGACCGCGCATGTCGGGACAGATGAGGCGCCATGGCCCCGCGAGGCGCGCCGCCAGCGGTTCGAAATCGCGGGCGTTGCGAGTGAGGCCCGGCAGGCAGAGCAGGGGCGGACGGCCATCGTCGCCGCCAGCATAATCGCGATAATGGAGCCTCAGCCCGTCGGGGGACCACCAGTATCCGTCGCTATGGCTGCTCAAGCTGCTTGATCCTTCCACCCTGCATCCCCCATATCGCCGCATGCGCCCTGCCCTGCAACCCGCCAAATTCAGCCCCGCGAACGAAATCGCCGCGCTGCAGCCCGATTTTGCCGATCCCGTCGCGGCGGCGGACTTTCCCCGGACCGTCCTGCGGTTCCGCAATGACCGCTGGGCGAAAGCGGTGGGCCTCAGCGACCTGAGCGATGAGCAATGGCTGGCGCATTTCGGCCGGTTCCAGCCGCTGGAGGGATCGCTGCCCCAGCCGCTGGCGCTGCGCTATCATGGGCATCAGTTCCGCGTGTACAATCCCGACATCGGGGACGGCCGCGGTTTCCTGTTCACGCAGCTTCGGGACGGCGCCGGCCGGCTGCTGGATTTGGGCACCAAGGGTTCGGGCCGGACGCCCTATAGCCGCTTCGGCGACGGCAGGCTGACGCTGAAGGGCGGCGTGCGGGAGATTTTGGCGACGGAGATGCTCGAGGCGCTGGGCGTCAACAGCTCCAAGACCTTTTCCATCGTCGAAACGGGCGAGGCGCTGGAGCGCAATGACGAACCCTCCCCCACCCGCGCGGCGGTGATGGTGCGGCTCAGCCACTCGCATATCCGCATCGGCTCCTTCCAGCGCGCCGCCTATTTCGACGACAAGGCGCTGCTGGAGCGGCTGGTCGACTATGCGCTGACGAAGCTCTACGGCGAGGAGCCGGGCGACAATCCTCCCGCGCAACTGCTGGGCCGGGTGGTTGAACGCACGGCCGATCTGGCGGCGAGCTATATGGTGGCGGGCTTCGTCCATGGCGTGCTCAACAGCGACAACATCAATGTGACGGGCGAGAGCTTCGACTATGGGCCGTGGCGGTTCGCGCCGCTTTGGGAACCGGGGTTCACCGCCGCCTATTTCGACCATGCCGGGCTCTACGCCTTCGGACGGCAGGCGGAGGCGATCCATTGGGACGTGGCGCAGCTTGCCGTGTCGTTGCGTCCCTTGACGGAGGCCGAACCGCTGATCGCGCAGTTGGAGCGTTTTCCAGCGCTTTATGGCGAGGCGATGGCGCGCCGCTTCTGCTGGCGCCTGGGAGTCGTGCCGACGGACGATGCCGCCGCCATGGTCGAGGCGGCGGTTCGGGGCATGGTCGCCACCCAGCGGCCGATCGATCGCTTCTTCCAGGACTGGCGGGGCGGCGACCCCCGCGACGGCGCGCCCTATGCCGGGGAGGAATGGGCCGGTTTCCGCGAGGCGATCGCCGGGTTCGAGGCGAGCGGGCCGATGGATCATGGCTATTGGGCCGATCCGCTGCCCTGCTCCATGCATATCGATGAGGTGGAGGCGATCTGGAGCGCCATCGACCGGGATGACGACTGGGCGCCGCTGCATGCGAAGGTGACGGCGGTCCGCCGCATGGGCGAAGCGATGGGCGACGCCCCGGACCTGCCCTGAGCCGATGCCTCGCCGGGAGCCAGGCCCTTCCCTAAAGCGGAATTAATTGCCATATCGGCACCATGTCCGCCGCGCTGACTTCGTTCGAACCCGCCACTGGCGCGCTTTTGTGGCAGGGGACCGCCAGCGATGTGGAAGCGGAGGTCGCCCTGGCCCGTGCCGCCTGGCCGAAATGGGCCGCCCAGCCCATCGCCTACCGCATCGAAACGCTGCGCCGCTTCGTCAATGTGGTGCGCGCCAATGAGGAGGCGCTGGCCGACCTGATCGCCCGCGAAACCGGCAAGCCGCTGTGGGATGCGCGGACCGAAGTGACGGCGGTGATGAACAAGGTCGACATTTCCGTCGCCGCCTTTTCCGAACGCACCGGACAGAGGCGGCTGGAGGCGGCGATGGGCGCGCGCCAGTCCGTGCGGCACAAGCCGCATGGCGTCATGGCGGTGCTGGGGCCATATAATTTCCCGGCGCACCTGCCCAACGGGCATATCGTCCCTGCCCTGCTGGCCGGCAACGCCGTCCTCTTCAAGCCGTCGGAAAAAACGCCCGCCGTGGGCGAGATGCTGGTGCGCTGCTACCATGAGGCGGGCGTGCCGGAGGATGCCGTGCGGCTGGTGCTGGGCGGGCCGGACGAGGGCAAGGCGCTGGCCGCCCATCCCGATGTGGGGGGCGTCCTCTTCACCGGGTCGGCGCAGACCGGCATCGCGATCAACCGGCAATTCGCGGCCAATCCCGGCAAGATATTGGCGCTGGAAATGGGCGGGAACAACCCGATCGTCGCCTGGGACACCGCCGACATCGCCAGCGCGGCGACGCTGATCGTGCAGTCGGCCTTCCTGTCGAGCGGACAGCGCTGCACCGCGGCGAGCCGGCTGATCGTCAAGGAGGAACTGGCCGACACGCTGGTCGGGGAGGTCAAGAGGCTGGCCGACCGGCTGATCGTCGATCATCCCCATGCCGACCCCGCGCCCTATATGGGTCCGGTGATCGACAACCAGGCGGCGGATCACCTGACTGAGAGTTTCCTCTATCTGATGAGCAACGGCGGCAAGCCGATCAAGCATATGGTCCGCACGACCAAGGGGCTGCCCTTCGTGACGCCGGCGATCATCGACGTGACCGCCATGGCGGAGCGGCCCGATGTCGAACTGTTCGGCCCCTTGTTGCAGGTCGTCCGGGTGCCGGATTTCGAATCCGCGATCCGGGAGGCGAACAACACCCGCTACGGCCTGTCCGCCGCTCTGATAGGCGGATCGCCGGAGCAATATAACCAGTTCTGGGCCAATATCCGGGCGGGCATCGTCAACTGGAACCGGCCGACCAACGGAGCCTCCTCCTCCGCGCCCTTCGGCGGAGTGGGCATTTCCGGCAATCATCGGCCCAGCGCCTATTATGCGGCGGACTATTGCGCCTATCCGGTCGCGTCGGTGGAGATCGAGCAGCCGCGCGCGTCCATCGGCATCGGCCTTAAGGACATCGACACGAGCGCGATGGGGGATTGAGCCACCGGGCGGCAGCGCGACGGATCAAATCGATCCTCCCCAAATTTTCCTTCGTCCCGGCCAACGCATTCTGAATTGAAACCGGGGTCGGTTTTCGCCATCTGCCCAGCATGGCTGAAATTCCACCTGCCACTGTCACCCTTGTCGGCGCGGGTCCGGGCGATCCGGAACTGCTGACGCTGCGCGCCGCGCGGCTGATCGGCGAGGCGGAGGTGATCGTGCATGACGGGCTGGTTTCGGCGGACATATTGGCGCTCGCCTCCCCCCATGCCGAACTGATTTCCGTCGCCAAGCGGCGCAGCCGCCATTCGGTGCCGCAGCATGGGATCAATGCCCTGTTGGTCGAACTGGCGCTCGCCGGGCGCAGGGTCGTGCGGCTGAAGGGCGGCGATCCCTTCATCTTCGGCCGCGGCGGCGAGGAGATGGAGGCGTGCCGCGCCGCCGGAGTGCCGGTGGAAATCGTGCCGGGCATCAGCGCCGCCATCGGCTGCGCGGCGCAGGCGCAACTGCCCCTCACCCATCGCGACGCGGCAAGCGCGGTCAGCTTCGTCGCCGGGCAATGCAAGGGGCTGACCGATCAGGACTGGTCCGGGCTGGCTGGCGCGGGGCGCACGCTGGTCATCTACATGGGCGTGGCGACGGCGGCGGACATCGCCGACAAGCTGATCGCGGACGGCGTGTCCCCAGCCATTCCCGTCGCCGTTCTGGAAAACGGCACGCGCGCCGACATGCGGACGCTGCGCACCTTGCTTGCCGATCTGGGCGAGATGGTGGCGCGGGAAAAAGTGAAAAGCCCCGCCCTGATTGTGGTTGGGGAGGTGGCGGCCTATGCGCTGGCGCAGGATGTGCTGGCCGGCTGGGCCGCGCGGGAGACATTTGGGGCGGAGACTGAAAAGTGAAGATTTTGACCGGCAATGACCTTGGCACCGGGGACGTGATCTGGTGGGCGGGCGACGGCTGGTCGCGGCAGGTCGGCGATTCCGTCGACGTGGGCGACAAGGGCGAGGATCTGGCCCGGGCGGAGGAAGCCGCGCTGCGGGTCGTGGGCGCCTATGTGATCGATGCGACCGTGACCGAAGACGGCGTGCGCCCCGCGCATATCAAGGACCGCATCCGCGCCCTGGGACCGACGGTGCGCCCCGACCTGACGCTGAAACCGAATGACGCCGATGCCGGCAACTGGGTGATCTGAACCATGTATCGTTACGACAGCTACGACCAGTCCATTGTCGACGCCCGCGTCGAGGAATTTCGCGACCAGACCCAGCGCCGTCTGGCCGGGCAGTTGACGGAGGACCAGTTCAAGCCGCTGCGGCTGATGAACGGCCTCTATCTTCAGCTGCACGCCTATATGCTGCGCGTCGCCATTCCCTATGGCACGCTGAGCGCCCGGCAGATGCGCAAGCTGGGCGAGATCGCGGCGAAATATGACCGGGGCTACGGCCACTTCACCACGCGGCAGAACCTGCAATATAACTGGATCAAGCTGGCCGACGCGCCGGACATCCTTGCCGAACTGGCAACGGTCGAGATGCATGCCATTCAGACCAGCGGCAATTGCATCCGCAACATCTCTTCCGACCAATATGCCGGGGTTTCGGCGGACGAAGTGGCCGACCCGCGTCCCTGGGCGGAACTGCTGCGCCAATGGTCGACCTTCCATCCCGAATTCACCTATCTGCCGCGCAAGTTCAAGATCGCCGTGATCGCGAGCGAGGAGGACCGCTCCGCCATGCGCCTGCACGACATCGGCCTCAAGCTGGTGTCGCGCGACGGCCGGATAGGCGCGGAGGTCTATGCCGGCGGCGGCATGGGGCGCACGCCCATGGTTGCGCCGCTTATCAGGGACTTCGTGCCCGAAGATGAGATCGTCTCTTATCTGGAGGCGTGCCTGCGCGTCTATAATCGCTATGGCCGGCGCGACAACAAGTACAAGGCGCGGATCAAGATCCTGGTCCATGAACTGGGCGTCGAGGAATATAGGCGGCAGGTCGAGGAGGAGTTCGCCCATATGCGGACGCTGGGCCTCAACCCGCCGACCGAGGAACTGGACCGCATCCGCGCCTATTTCGCCGGCCCCGCCTATGAAACGGGCCTGGGCGACAGCATCGACCGCAGCGATCCGGCCTTCGCCCTGTGGGTGGACCGTCAGGTCGCGGCGCACAAGCAGCCGGGCTATGCCATCGTCAACATCAGCCTGAAACCGCGCGGCGGCATTCCGGGCGACGCCTCCGCGGAGCAGATCGCGCTGGTGGCGGACCTGGCCGAGCAATATTCGCTCGACGAACTGCGCGTCACCCATGCGCAGAACCTGGTCCTGCCGCATGTGAAGAAGGCGGACCTCCACGCCATCTGGCAGAAGCTGGACGAGGCCGGCCTTGCCGAGGCCAATCTGGACCTGATCACCGACATCATCGCCTGCCCTGGCCTGGATTATTGCAGCCTCGCCAATGCCCGCTCCATCCCGCTGGCGCAGAAGCTGTCGGAACGGTTCGCCGCGGCGGACCGGCAGAAGGAACTGGGCGAGCTGAAGGTCAAGATTTCCGGCTGCATCAATGCCTGCGGCCATCATCATGCCGGCCATATCGGCGTGCTGGGCGTGGACCGGAAGGGCGTGGAGAATTTCCAGCTTTCGCTCGGCGGGTCAGGCGCGGAGGACGCCAGCGTCGGCCAGATCACCGGCCCCGGCTTTTCGGAGGACGGCGTGGTCGACGCGATCGAGAAGGTCACCAACCTCTATCTCGAACAGCGGGAGGAAGGCGAACGCTTCCTCGACACCTATCGCCGTCTTGGCATGAGGCCCTTCAAGGAGGCGATCTATGGTTGAGTTCCTGTCCTTCCGCGAAGGCGATGGCGGCCAGGAACCGGCCGTGACGGTCGAATCCTTCACCGGCCAGTCCAATTCGACCGCCGTCCGGATCGAAGCGGGCGAGGATGCCCGCGAATTGCTGCCCTATCTGGACAGGCTGTCGCTGGTGGAGGTGAACTTCCCCGCTTTCGGCGACGGGCGCGGCTATTCGGCGGCGCGGATATTGCGCGAGGCCGGCTATCGGGGCGAACTGCGCGCCGTGGGCGATGTGCTGGTGGACCAGATCGTCGCGATGCGCCGCTGCGGCTTCGACAGCTTCCGGCCCGACAAGGCGCTGGACGATGCCGCCGTGGAGCGCGCGCTCCATCGTTATGAGGACGTCTATCAGAAGACGATCGACGGCCGCCGCCCGGTCTGGGCGAAACGGCACCCGGAGAATGCAAATGGCTGAACCTGCCCGCCAGCTTGACGTGATCGACGCCCGCCCCGCCTTCACCCAGGCGGATGCGGATGCGCTCAACGCCCGCTTCGAGGGCGTCGACACGCTCTCCATGCTCAAGACCGTCTTTGCCGAGGGGCTGGCGGGCAATGTCGCCGTCGTCTCCTCCTTCGGCACGGAAAGCGCGGTGCTGCTCGATCTGGTGGCGAAGGCCGACAAGAACGTGCCGGTGATCTTCGTGGACACGCTCAAGATGTTTCGCGAAACGCTGGATTATCGCGAAACGCTGATCCGGACGCTGGGCTTCACCGACAGCCGCGCCGTCACGCCCCATGCCGAAGTGCTGGCGGCGAAGGACGAGACCGGCCTGCGCTGGTCCTACGATCCCGACGGCTGCTGCGAAATCCGCAAGGTCGAGCCGATGAACCGCGCCAAGGAAGGGCTGGACGCCTGGATTTCCGGGCGCAAGGCGTTCCAGTCGGTGACGCGCCAGAACCTGCCCCGTTTCGAGGTCGAGGACGGCCGGTTGAAGATCAACCCGCTGGGCGACTGGACGAAGGACGACCTGGAGGCCTGGTTCGAGGCGGAGAAGCTGCCGCGCCACCCGCTGGAGGCGCAGGGCTATCTCTCCATCGGCTGCGAACCCTGCACGTCCAAGGTGCTGCCGGGCGAAGACCCCCGCGCCGGGCGCTGGCGCGGATGGGACAAGGTGGAATGCGGCATCCACTCGCCGGTGACGCCGATCCCCTCCCCCGCCGCCGATCCGGACGATCCGGCCAACCAGCCGGTGTTCTGACCGAAAGGGCGGCTGCGTCGAGAATATCTCGACTCGTGGAACCTTGCGCTCTTCCGAATCTTCCCGCTTCGAAAGAGAGTGCCTATGTCATTCATCGAAAAAAAGGGGGGGTCCGCCCCCCCTGCCGGTTCGGGAAGCAAGGCTCGCCCGATCGGTGAGCAAGATGCGCTGGTCAGCGCGGAATTGCTGCTAACCCTCGTCCGGGCGCGCCGACAGTATCTTGACGATTTCCTGGACGGGGACGGGCCCTTCTGGATCAGCATCGGGCTTTTCATCGACGGCGAGAATGGCACCGAAACGTCGATGGAGCGGGTCATCGAATTTGCCGATGAGTCGATCGAAACCAGCCGCTACATCCTGCGGCGCCTGATCGACCGGCATGTGGTGCAGCAATACAGGACCGGCGATGGCGATGTCGCCTATCGGCTATCGGCGCCTTTCGCCGTTCAGTTCAGCCGCTACCTGATTCAGCAGACACCCCATATCCGCAATGCGCATGCGCGATTGACCTGAGATCCGACGATGGGCGCCGGCAGCCAATCCGCTGCCGACGGCAATCGAGACTTATGGCGCGGGCCAAGCGGGCGCGATATGGTCGCCGGTCATGACAGACTGAGCGGAGGGACGAGACATGGCGGTCGAGCTGAAGATATTGGCGTGGAGTTGCGTGCTGCTGCTGGTCCACATCTTCGCGGCGGCGCACATCAAGACGCGCCAATATGGCGCCAAATGGAACATGGGGGCGCGGGACGAGGAATTGCCGCCGCTCGATCCCGTCGGCGGGCGGCTGGTGCGGGCGCAGGCGAATTTCCTGGAAACCTATCCGATCGCGATCATCGTACTCCTGGGCGTGGTGATCGCCGGGAAGACCAGCGGGACGACGGCGCTTGGCGGGTGGCTCTGGCTGGGGGCGCGGGCGGTTTACCTGCCGCTTTACGGCATGGGCGTGCCCATGGTGCGGACCATCGCCTATCTCGTCAGCATGGTGGGGCTGGCGCTGGTGTTCCAGGCGTTTGTTTCGGGCTGAACCATGCCCCTGCGCAGACAGGAACCCAGGTGGAACGTCCGGACTGGACTCCTGCCTGCGCAGGAACACGCATGTCTCTACTCGTAATCCTCCATATAGCTGCCCTCCGCCAGGTCGGAGAAGCGGGTGATCTTCGCGTCGAACTTCATGCGGATGCGCCCGGTCGAACCATGGCGCTGCTTGGCGACGATGATCTCGGCCAGGCCGTAGATGCGCTCCATCTCCTGCGCCCATTCCAGATGTTCGGGGCTTTCCTTGTTCCCCGGCTCCTTCGCGGCGACATAATAATCCTCGCGGAAGACGAACCAGACCATGTCGGCGTCCTGCTCGATGGAGCCGGACTCGCGAAGGTCCGATAGCTGGGGCCGCTTGTCCTCGCGCTGTTCGACGGCGCGGCTGAGCTGGGACAGCGCCAGAACCGGGCAATTCAATTCCTTCGCCAGCGTCTTCAGGCCCCGGGAAATCTCCGAAATCTCGTTGACGCGATTGTCGCCCTTTCCGGTGCCCTGGAGCAGTTGGAGATAGTCGACCACGACGAAGCCGATGTCATGCCGCCGCTTCAACCGGCGGGCGCGGGTGCGCAGCGCGGCGATGGTCAGGCCGGGCGTATCGTCGATGAACAGCGGCAATTCCTGCAACTCCCGCGCAGCGCGGGAGAGGTTCTGGAAATCGGCGCGGCTGATCTTGCCCATGCGCAGCGCTTCGCCGCTGATGCCCGACTGTTCGGCCAGCACGCGGGTGGCAAGCTGGTCGGCGGACATTTCCAGGCTGAAGAAAGCTGTCTTCGCGCCCATATTCTTTTCCGGCGGAATGCCGTCGGCATTGTCGCGCAGCCAGCGCGAGGCCGCATTATAGGCGATATTGGTCGCCAGCGACGTCTTGCCCATGCCCGGACGACCCGCAAGGATCATCAGGTCCGAATTGTGCATGCCGCCGATCTTCTCGTTCAGGCTGTTGATGCCGGTGGTGATGCCCGACACATGCCCGCCGCTGTTGAGCGCGCGCTCCGCGATCTGGACCGCCATGGTGGTGGCCGTGGCGAAGCTCTTGACCGATCCGGTCTCCCCCTCGCCCTCCGACACCTTGTAGAGCGCGACCTCGGCCTGCTCGATCTGCTCGCGGGGGTTTACGTCCTCGCTGGTGTCCAGCGCGTTTTCAACCAGTTCCCGGCCGACATGGACAAGCTGTCGCAGCAAGGCGAGGTCGTATATCTGCGTCGCGAAGTCCCTCGCGCCCAGCAGCGCCGCGCCATTGCCGGTCAATTGCGCCAGATAGCCGACGCCGCCCAGTTCCTTGAGCGCGGGATCCTGCTCCAACAGCGGCTTCAGCGTCACCGGGTTGGCGACCATGTCCCGCTCGACCAGCTTCATCACGGCTTCGTAGATGCGGCCGTGCAGGGGTTCGAAGAAATGCTCCGCCTTCAGCTTGAGCTGCACATCCTCGGCAATGCGGTTGTCGATCATCAGCGCGCCCAGCAGCGCGGCCTCCGCCTCCACATTGCGCGGGAGTTCGGTGATGCCGGCTTCCGCGGCGGCGTTGATTTGCACGAGTTCGACCATGCCTCCCTCATCGCTTCGCTGGCGGCGGGGCGCAAGGTCCGACATTGAAACGATTGGGAAAAGCTGTGGACAACCGCGCCCTTGCTTTTCCCGGTTGCATTTCCCCTTGCGCCGCCGCACTGACCATAGCGTTCATGGCCGATCCGCGCATCATCGATATCACGCTCGACGAGCGGACGATCCTCTGGCGCAACGCCGATGTGGAGCAGGAACGGCGCATCGCCATATTCGACCTGCTGGAGGATAATTATTTCGAGCCGCAGCGCAGCCATGAGGACGGCTATGCCGGCCCCTACAAGGTGCACCTGCGCGTCGAGGAAGGCCGGCTGGTCATGGAGATACGCCGGGAAAACGGCGATCCGCTGGAGGCGATCATCCTCGGCCTGGGTCGGTTCCGCCGCCCGATCCGGGATTATTTCGCGATCTGCGACAGCTATTACCAGGCGATCAGCAACGCTTCGCCGCAGCAGATCGAAACGGTGGACATGGCGCGCCGGGGCATCCACAATGCCGCCGCCGAGACGCTGATCGAGCGGCTGGACGGCAAGGTCAAGGTCGATTTCGATACGGCCCGTCGCCTGTTCACGCTGATCTGCGTCCTGCACATCAAGGGGTAAGGGGCATCCATATCGTCAGCGCCGGCCATTTCATGGCCCGTCTTTGCCTGTTTCTTGCCGTTCCGGGCCTGCTGGCCCTGGGCGGGTGGCTCTATGCGCGGGAATGGGCGCCCGGCCGGGAGGCGTTCCCAACCCAGGGCGTGTCGGTGTCGTCGGACAACGGCCCGATCGACTGGGGCACGCTGGCGGCGCAGGGGGCCGATTTCGCCTATATCCGCGCATCGAGCGGCGGACGCTTCCGCGATCCGGCGTTCGAGGCGAACTGGGCGGGCGCGAGGGCGGCGGGGATGCGCTATGGCGCCGCGCTCGATTTCAGCCTGTGCGCCAGGGCTTCGGAACAGGCGACGGGCTTCATGACCATGGTGCCGCGCGACAATGCCGCGCTGCCCCCGGTGATCAGGCTGGCGTTCGATCCGGGCTGCCGCGCGCGGCCGGGGCAGGATGCGGTGCTGTCGGAACTGAACACGCTGATCAACCTGATCGAAAGTCATGCGGGCACGCCGGTGCTGCTCAACGTCAGCGACGATTTCGACGCCCAATACGCCATCGCGTCGGGAATCAACCGCACCTTGTGGCTGGATCGCAATTTCTTCGCGCCCGATGGCGGGCAGCGCAAATGGGTGATGTGGACAGCCAATGATATGCGGCATATCGACGGCATCGACGGTCCGGTGCGATGGGATGTGATGGCGCGATGAATGCGACGGAAAAGCTGGTCGAAGCGGCGCGGGAAGCGATGCGCCATGCGCACGCGCCCTACAGCCGCTTCGCCGTCGGCGCGGCGGTGCGGCTGACCGACGGGCGGATCGTGACCGGCTGCAATTTCGAGAATGCGAGCTATGGCCTGTCGCTCTGCGCCGAAACGGTGGCGCTGGCCGCGGCGAATGCGCAGGGCCGCCTTGCCGATGTGGAGGCGGTTGCGGTCGTGGGCGGCGCCATGGGTGCGGACGGCGCCATATCGGGGCAGGCCATCGTCACCCCCTGCGGCCGGTGCCGCCAGATCATGAACGAAGCCGAGCAGATGGCCGGGCGGACGCTCGCCATTTACTGCGCGGCGCCGGAAGGAGACGCGCTGGTCGAACATCGCGTCGCCGAACTCCTGCCCCATGCCTTCGGTCCCGCCGATTTGGGCATCACCCCTGGAAAGAGCTGAACAGCCATGTCGATATTGTCGGATAAGTGGATTCGCGAACAGGCGCGGAGCAACAACATGATAGAGCCGTTCGTGGAGAGCCAGCGGCGGGACGGCTGCATCAGCTATGGCCTATCCTCCTACGGCTATGACGCGCGGGTGGCGGACGAGTTCAAGATCTTCACCAATGTCGACAGCGCCGTGGTCGACCCCAAGGATTTCGCCGCCAACAGCTTCGTCGACCGCAAGACCGATGTCTGCATCATCCCGCCCAACAGCTTCGCGCTGGCCCGGACGGTCGAATATTTCCGCGTGCCCCGCGACGTGCTGGTGATCTGCCTGGGCAAGTCCACCTATGCGCGGTGCGGCATCATCGTGAACGTGACGCCGCTGGAACCGGGCTGGGAAGGACATGTGACGCTGGAATTTTCCAACACCACGCCGCTGCCGGCCAAGATCTACGCCAATGAGGGGGCGTGCCAGTTCCTCTTCCTCCAGGGCAATGAGCCGTGCGAGACCAGCTATGCCGACCGCGCGGGCAAATATATGGGGCAGCAGGGCGTCACATTGCCGCGCCTGTAACGCTGTGCGACATTGGCGGCATGATATGTGAGGCAGGCCCGCCATGCTGATGCCGTTCCGAACGCGGAAGGCGCGGGAGCATGCGCCGCCCCCCAGCGTGGGCGGGGACCGGCGCGTCTATGCCATAGGCGACGTTCACGGCCGCGACGACCTGCTCGCCCAGTTGCTGGACCGGATCTCGCTGGACGAGGCGGGGCGCCATCCCCTGCCCCGGCTGCTGATCCTGCTGGGCGACCTAGTCGACCGGGGGCCGCAGTCGCGGCAGGTGGTCGAACGGGCGATGGACCTGGCGCGCTCCGGCGAGGAGGTCCGCTTCCTCAAGGGCAATCATGAGGAGATGTTCGTCGCCGCCGCGCGCGGCAGGGCGCAGGCCGCCCGCCTGTTCCGCCGCCATGGCGGGGTGGAGACGCTGGCCAGCTACGGACTGGGGCCGGAGGACGGCGCTCGGATGAGCGACGAGGCGATGGCGCGATGGATGCTGGCTCACGTCCCCCGCGACCATGTCGATTTCCTGGACGACTTCCCCGATATGCTGCCGCTGGGCGATTACCTCTTCGTCCATGCGGGGGTGCGGCCGCGCGTCGCGCTCCATGCCCAGATTCCGGCCGACCTGCGCTGGATCAGGGGCGATTTCCTGAACCATGGAGGGCGCCTGGACAAGATGATCGTGCACGGCCACAACATCAGCGCGGATGTGGACATCCGGCCCAACCGGATCGGCATCGACACCGGCGCCTTCCGCAGCGGCCGGCTGACGGCGATCGGGCTGGAGGGGGACCGGCGCTGGTTCCTGCAAACCGGGGATTGATGAAGGCGCCCGACGCAACTTGCAATATCGGGATAAGGAAATCTCATTTCCCGCTGATTTCCCGATCCCTTATCCGTCGCATCCGATCCTTCCCGCCCGCTTCACCGGAATGGATGGCGGATCGGGACTTTTTCTTCGTTGGACGACGTCGGAACGGCAAAAGCCGTCCGCAACAGGGGAATATTCGATGCGCATTCGCCATGCATTGGCGGGCTTCGCCTTTGCCGCATGCCTTGTTTCGCCCATGAAGCTCGTGGCGTCGCCGAAAATGGACGCCACCCTGTCGCAGCGCCACAAGTTCGACATCGCCCCTCAGCCGCTGAGCAGCGCCCTGCGCCAGCTTTCGACCCAGTCGGGCGTGCGCATCCTGTTCCCCTATGACGAGGTCGCGTCGATCCGCAGCCGACGCGTGCAGGGCTGGCTGTCGACCGAAGACGCGCTGAAGCGGCTGCTGGCCGGGACCGCGCTCAGGCATAGCGAGGCGGGCGCGGGAGTCATCGCCCTTGCCGTGCCGGCCAGCCGCACCGTCGCCCATCGCAGCCCGCTGTCGGTCCAGTTGGCGCAGGTCGCCATGGCGGGCGGGTCGGGGGCTCCAGTCGCCATGGCTCCCGCCGATGCGGAGGAGGCCTCGGCCCCGATCATCGTGACCGGCACCCGCCAGACCACCCGCACCGTCGCGGAAAGCCTGGCCCCCATCGACGTGCTGAGCGCCAAGGATCTGGAGGCGAGCGGCAAGCAGTCCGTGCGCGACCTGCTGGGCACGCTGGTGCCGTCGATCAACGTGTCGAACAGCGGCGCAGGCGCCAGCTTCGCCGTCAAGACGCTGTCGCTGCGCGGCCTTGCCGGCGACCATCTGCTGGTGCTGGTGAACGGCAAGCGGCGTCACAACACCGCGACCCTGTTCATCAACGGCACGACCCAGAACGGCCAGTCGCCGCCCGACCTGGACCTTATCCCCTCCTCCGCCATCGAACGGATAGAGGTGCTGCGCGACGGCGCATCGGCGCAATATGGGTCGGACGCGATCGCGGGCGTCGTCAACATCCTGCTGAAGAACGACGCCAGCGGCAGCGCCTCCTTCCTGGGCGGCGCCACGGCGGACGGCGGCGGCGAACAGGGCCGGTTCCAGATCAGCAAGGGCTTCGGCATCGGCGACGGCGGCCATGTCCACTTCACGCTGGACGCCTTCCTTCAGGGCCGCACCTATCGCAGCGCGCCCAATCCGGGACAATTCTATGCGCGGGTGGGGCAGCTCTATTCCTCGACCACGGGCGCGCTCGACCCGCGGGAGGCGACCGTCGACCGCAACGTGAACCGCGGCGGCCAGCCGCAGGTGTCGGGCATCAACTTCGCCTATGACCTGTCGCTGCCGGTGAGCGATCAGGTCGAACTCTACCTGTTCGGCACGGCGTCGCGACGGCATAGCGACGCCTGGCTGACCTATCGCTTCCCCGACGCGCCGAACAATATTCCCGAACTGTTCCCCAACGGCTACAGCCCGCATCTCCACATCTATGACGAGGATTTCCAGACCACGGCGGGGCTGCGCGGCGACCTGTCGGACACATTCCATTACGACCTGTCCAGCAGCTTTTCCCGCGATTGGGCGAAATATCGGGAAAGTTCGGTCCTCAACGCCTCGCTCGGCCCCGCAAGCCCCACCGACATGCATATCGGCGCCGTCACGTCGAAGGAATGGACGACCAATCTCGACCTTCAGAAGACGGTCGATCTGGGCCTGGCCGAACCGTTGCTGGTGGCGCTGGGCGCGGAATATCGCTGGAACAGCTACGCCATCGGCGCGGGCGACCCGGTTTCCTATATCGACGGCGGATACCGATCGACCACCGGCCCCAATGCCGGCGTGCTGCGGACATCCGGGTCGCAGGGGGTGACGGGTTTCCCCCTTTCCTCCGCCGGAACATGGAGCCGCGACAATTGGAGCGCCTATCTGAACCTGGAACAGCAGGTCGTCGAGGGGTTCGAGGTCGCGTTGGCCGGACGGCATGAGGATTATTCCGACTTCGGCACGACCGATACCGGCAAGGCGTCAGTGCGCATAGAGCCGCTGCGCGGCCTGGCGCTGCGCGGCACCGCCAGCACGGGCTTCCGCGCCCCGACCCTGCAACAGCAGCATTATTCCTCCGCCAGCACGATCAACGTGAGCGGCGTGCTGCTGCCCGTGTCGGCCTTGCCAGTGGATTCCGCCGCCGCCGTGGCGCTGGGCGCGACGCCGCTGAAACCGGAAAAATCGCGGAACCTGTCCGCCGGGATCGTCCTGACGCCCACGCCGCGCCTCAACATCACGGTCGACGCCTATCAGATCAGGATCAAGGACCGCATCCTGCTGTCCGAAACCCTGCAAGGGCCGCTGGTGCGCGGGGTTCTGGCGGCGGCGGGCATCACCTCCTCGGCGGGCGGATTCTACTTCTCCAACGCCGCCGACACCCGGACGCGGGGGCTGGACGTGGTCAGCACCTGGCGGGCGGGCTTGGGCGATCTGGGCCATGCGCTGTTCAGCCTGTCCGCCAATTTCAACAAGACCGTCTTCACCCATGTCGACGCCGTGCCGCCGGTGCTGGCCGATTCCGGGCTGATGCTGATCGGCCGGGCGAAACGGGGGGATTTCACCAAGGGCACGCCGCGCGACAAGTTCATCGCCAACATGTTCTGGACCAGGGGGCCGGCCAGCCTGAACCTGCGCGCCACCCGATATGGCAAGGTGACGATGGTCCATCCGACCACGCCCTCGCTGGATGCGGAGATCGACCCCAAGGTCATTTTCGACCTGGAACTGGGGATGGAACTGCGCAAGGGTATCAAGCTGACGGCGGGGGCGAACAATCTGTTCAACATCTATCCCGACAAATTGCCCGTTTCGTTGCAGGCCAACGGCTTTTCCCTCTACAATCAATATTCGCCCTATGGCGCGAGCGGCGGCTTCTACTATGGCCGGTTGAATTTCGAGTTTTGAGCGGGACGGCCATGCAGATGCGTTAGCCTTTTCTTGCGATGCCATCGGGGCTGGTTTGGCCAGTAGCGGACGTTAGTTTTCCGTCACCCCGGACTTGATCCGGGGTCCCGCTTTCTTTCTGAGTGC
>NZ_ATDO01000081.1:0-7466 GCF_000445085.1 Sphingobium sp. HDIP04
CCCCGGCGCGTGCTGCTCAGCCATGGCGACGCGCCCGACGGCTGGGAAGTGATCGCCGCGCCGGAGGACATCGCCGCCCTGCCGCAGGTCGACCATCTGCTGGTGGAGGGCGGCGCGCAGGCCGCCGCCGCCTTCCTGCGCGCCGATCTGGTCGACCGGCTGCTGCTCTATCGCGCCCCGATCCTGATCGGCGCGGGGCTGGCGGGCATCGGCGATATCGGCCTGACCGATCTGGCCGGGGCGCATGGCCGCTGGCGGCTCGACGACGAACGGCGGCTGGGCAATGATCGGCTGGAGGTTTACCTGCGCAGCCGGAACGCCTAGATCACCCCGGAAAGCATCGCCCTTCGGGACACCACAAGCAACAGGCTCTTCCCATGTTCACCGGCATCATCACCGACATCGGCACCATCCGCACCCATGAACAGCGCGGCGACCTGCGCCTGGTGATCGGTTGCGCCTATGACATGGAAACGGTCGCCATCGGCGCGTCCATCGCCTGTTCGGGGGCCTGCCTGACGGTGGTGGAAAAGGGCGCGGACTGGTTCGCGGTCGACCTGTCGGCCGAAACCGTCGCCCGCACCGCGCCGGGCCTGTGGGAATTGGGCGGGCGCCTCAATCTGGAGCGCGCATTGAAGGTCGGCGACGAACTGGGCGGCCATATCGTCACCGGCCATGTCGACGGCATCGGCACATTGGTGTCCGCCGCGCATGAAGGCGATTCCACGCGCCTCATCATCTCCGCGCCCGCCGCACTGGCGCCCGCGCTGGCGGCCAAGGGATCGATCACGGTCGACGGCATCTCGCTGACCGTCAACACGGTCGAGGACCAGGCGGACGGCTCCGTGCATTTCGGCCTCAACATCATCCCGCATACCGCCGCCGCGACCACGCTCGACAGCCTGACGCCCGGCCGCGCCTTCAACCTGGAGATCGACGTGCTGGCGCGCTATCTGGACCGGATGCAGAGCCTTCGCGCAGCCTCAATGTGATTATTGCTTGCCATAATCACATCTTGATGTGATATGCCGCTCCACCCGTCCTGGGGAAGGAGTCGTTAGCATGTCGTCAGCCCTTATCGATACCGTCCGTTCGCTGGTCACGGAGGGCGGCATGTCCCGATCCGGCCTGGCGCGCGCGGCGGGCCTTCACGCCAATTCGCTGCGCAGGCTGGGCGAGGCGGACTGGAACCCCACCGCCGAAACGCTCGGCAAGCTGGAAGGCTATCTCGCCCGGCGCGAGGGCGGCACCGCGCTCGCCAGCCCCGAAGAGATCATCAACGAGGCGCGCAACGGCCGCATGTTCATCTTGGTCGACGACGAGGACCGGGAAAATGAGGGCGACCTGGTCATTCCCGCGCAGATGGCGACGCCCGACGCGATCAACTTCATGGCGACCCATGGCCGCGGCCTCATCTGCCTCGCGCTCAGCAAGGAACGGGTCGACCATCTGGGCCTGGGCCTGATGAGCCGCAACAACGGCACCCGCCACGAAACCGCCTTCACCGTATCGATAGAGGCGCGCGAGGGCGTCACCACCGGCATCAGCGCCGCCGACCGCGCCCGCACCATATCCGTCGCCATCGACGGGTCGAAGGGGCGCGACGACATCGTGACGCCGGGCCATGTCTTCCCGCTGGTGGCGAAGGACGGCGGCGTGCTGGTCCGCACCGGCCATACGGAGGCGGCGGTGGACGTCGCCCGGCTGGCCGGACTCAACCCGTCCGGCGTCATCTGCGAGGTGATGAAGGACGACGGCACCATGGCGCGGCTGGACGACCTGATCCCCTTCGCGCAGAAGCACAGGATGAAGATCGGCACGATCCGCGACCTCATCGCCTATCGCCGCCGGCACGACCATATGGTGGAGCGCCGCGCCGAAACCGTCTTCAACAGCCAATGGGGCGGCGACTGGAAGGCGATCAGCTTCTACAACAAGGCGACGCAGACCGAGCAGCTCGTGCTGCAAAAGGGCCATGTCGTGCCCGACGAGCCCACGCTGGTCCGCATGCATCAACTGTCATTGCTGGACGACGTCTATGGTTCGACCGGGCCGCGCAACGGCCTGCTTGCCAGGTCGATGGACATCATCGCCCGCGAAGGCGCCGGGATCATCGTCGTGCTCACCGTTCCGGTGCCGAGCGATTTCGTCAGCCGCAGCCTGCGCCACCATGCCGGCCAGCCCGATACGGGCATGGACGAACTGCGCGACTATGGCGTGGGGGCGCAGATCCTGGCGGAACTGGGCGTTCATGACATGATCCTGCTCAGCAACACCCATCACAGCCTGATCGCGCTTGACGGCTATGACCTGGCCGTGGTTGGGCAGCGGCCGATCGAGCTTTAAGGAACCCTATCCATGGCAAAATTCCTGATCGTCGAAGCGCGCTTCTACGAGCATCTCAACGACCTGCTGATCGAAGGCGCCGTCGCCGCGCTGGAGGATGAGGGGCATAAATATGAAGTGGTGACGGTTCCCGGCGCGCTGGAAATCCCCGGCGCGGTGGCGCTGGCGGCGGAAACCGGCCGCTATGACGGCTTCATCGCCATCGGCGTGGTGATCCGCGGCGAAACCTATCATTTCGAAGTGGTGTCGAACGAAAGCGCGCGCGGCCTGATGGCGCTCAGCATGGACGGCATCCCCATCGGCAACGGCATATTGACGGTGGAGAACGAGGCCCAGGCGCTGACCCGGGCGAAAAAGCAGGAAAAGGACAAGGGCGGCGAAGCGGCCAAGGCGGCCATGGCCATGCTCGCCCTGCGCGAGAAATTCGGCGCCTGACAGCAGGATCGCGAACCGGAAAGGGGCCGCCCGATGGAGCGGCCCCTTTTCGTTCAGGCAACCTTTTCCAGCGCCGGATAATCGACATAGCCTTCCGCGCCCTGCGTATAGAGCGTCTCCTGCCGCAGGGGACTGAGCGGCGCGCCGGTCGACAGCCGTTCCGGCAGGTCGGGATTGGAAATGAAGGGTCGGCCGAAGCTGATCGCCTGCGCCAGCCCGCTGTCCAGATCGGCCTGGGCGCGCGCCGCGTCATAGTCGCTGTTGAGGACCAGCGGCCCGCGATAATGCTGGCGGATAAGCGGCGATTGGCGCGGCACGTCGCTGGCGCCGCGCGTGCCGTCTGTCCGCAATTCGCGCAGCTCCAGGAAGGCGAGGCCGATCGGGTCCAGCGCTTGCGCCACCGCAAGCGACAGGTTGGCGGGATCGCTGTCGTCAGTGCCCTGCGAATCGCCGTTCAGCGACAGGCGGACGGCCGTGCGGTCCGCGCCGATCGCGTCGGCGACGGCCTGCGTGATCTCCCGCAACAGGCGGACGCGGTTCTCCGGCGGACCGCCATAGGCGTCCTCGCGCCTGTTGACGCCGTCGCGCAGGAACTCGTCGATCAGATAGCCATTGGCGCCGTGGATCTGCACGCCGTCGAACCCCGCCTCGATAGCATTGCGGGCGGCGGTCACATAGGTTTGGACAAGGGCCGGAATCTCCTCGACGCCCAGCGCCCGCGGCTGCTCATAGGGTTTGTTGCCGTCATAGCTGTGCGCATGGCCGGGCGCGGTGACAGGGCTGGAGGATATTGGCTGTTCGCCGGTCATGCTGCTGTGCACCAGCCGTCCCATGTGCCAAAGCTGGGCGAAGATCCGTCCGCCCGCTTCATGCACCGCCGCCGTCACCGGCTTCCAGCCTTCGACCTGTTCGGCGGACCACAGGCCCGCCGCATAGGGCCAGCCCAGGCCCTGCCGCGACACGCCGATGCCCTCGCTGATGATGAGGCCCGCCGAAGCGCGCTGGCGATAATAGTCCGCCATGATCGGCGTCGGCACATGGTCGCGGGTGGCGCGGGCGCGGGTCAGCGGCGCCATCAGCACGCGATTGGGGGCATGGATCGCCCCAAGCTGCACCGGCTCGAACAGATTGGCCATGAAATATTCCCTCTTCAAAGTTGCAGATTGCAACGGAACTTGCCCACGCCAGCTAAGGTGCCTGCGGGGCTGCTTCAAGCCCCGCCCCGACCCCATGTCGCCAAGTTTTGCTTTGCCGGCAAACATCCCCGCTAATCCCGCCCGCGCTTGTATGCCCGCCCGGCCGGGCGTAATAGCGGATCATGACCCCGACGCACCCAGACATGACGCTAGACGAAGTGCGCGCCGCGCTCGCGCCCATCCTGCCGCGCCACGCCGCCTTCGACGGGTGGCGCGGGGAAGCCGTGGCCATGGCGGCGGAACAATGCGGCATCGACGCCGACATCGCCGCGCTCGCCTTTCCGGGCGGCGCGATGGACATGATCGACGCCTGGTTCGCAAGCGTCGATTCGCGGATGCTGGACGCGCTGCCGCCGGAAAAGCTGGCCGCCCTGCCGATCCGCCAGCGCATAACGGCCTTGGTCGAAACCCGCCTGACCCTGCTGGCGCGGGACCGGGAGGCGCTGCGCCGGGCGCAGGCGGTCATGGTCATGCCGCGCAACGCGGCGCGAGCCGCCAGGCTCGGCTGGCGGGCGGCGGACGTCATGTGGCGCGCCGCGGGCGATGCGGCGACGGACCTCAATCATTACAGCAAGCGGCTGACGCTGGCGGGGGTCTATGCCGCGACCCTGCTGGTTTTCGTCGATGACGAGAGCGATCACTGGGCGGAGACCCGCGCCTTCCTGGCCCGCCGGATCGAAGGCGTGATGCGGTTCGAGCGCGCCAAGGCCCGGTGGAAGGGCGTTGGCGGGGGCGAGAGGCTGAGCTTCGCCCGCTTCATCGGACGGCTGCGCTACCCCGCCATATGATCCGCGGCGCCGGTGCGCCGATTCGCGCTGGCCTTTTCCAATCGGTATTGATAGTCACTCGCAGAAGTAGATGACGAGTGCCTTACCCTTGCGCCTGACCGACCTGCCGTTGCGCCAACCCGCTTATGTGGACCTGATCGACTGGAACGCGCTGTCCGCGTCCGACGGCCAAAGGCTGCGCGAATTCGGCCTGTGCGAGGGCGCGAGCGTCGAGGCGCTGCACCATGGCGGGCTGCTGGGGCGCGGACCCATAGCCTGCAAGGTCGGCCGCATGACCATCGCCATGCGCCGCAGCCATGCCGCCGCCATCACCGTCCGCACCGGCCCTTCGGACGGCGACCTGTGACGAACCTGCCGCTGATCGCGCTGGTCGGCAATCCCAATGCCGGCAAGAGCGCCCTGTTCAACGCATTGACCGGGGCGCGGCAGAAGCTGGGCAATTATCCCGGCGTTACCGTGGAGCGCAAGGCGGGCCGCCTTTCCCTGTCGGACGGCCGGCCGATCGAGCTGGTCGACCTGCCCGGCACCTACAGCCTCAGCCCCACCAGCCCCGACGAGCAGGTGACGCGCGACGTCATATTGGGCAGGCAGTCGGGCGAGCGCCTGCCCGACGCGCTGGTCGTGGTGGTCGACGCCTCCAACCTCGACAATCATCTCCGCTTCGCGCTGGAACTGATCGCGCTGGGCCTGCCGACCGTCGTCGCGCTCAACATGGTCGACCTCGCCACCCGCGACGGGCTGGAACTGGACGCCCATATCCTGTCCCGCGAACTGGGCGTGCCGGTGATCTCCACTGTGGCGGTGCGCAAGCGCGGCCTGGATCATCTGCGCGGCGAGCTGGAAACCATGCTGGACGGCAGCGCCGGCAAGGCCCGCGCTCCAGGCGAACAGAGCGATTTCGAAGGATTGCGCCGGGAAGCGCGCCGCATCGCCCGCGCCGCCGTCGTGCGCGAAACCCCGTCCCGCCGCCTGACTGTGGCTGTCGACCGGGTGGCGCTGCATCCCGTCGCGGGGCTGGTCCTGCTGCTCGCGCTTCTCTTCATCATGTTCCAGGCGGTCTATGCCTGGTCCGAAGCGCCGATCGCCATGATCGAGGGCTTTGTCGCCCGCGCCGGCGACGCCGTGACGGCCGCGCTGCCCGATGGACTGCTGCGATCCTTCCTGGTCGACGGAGTGCTGAACGGCGTCGGCTCGGTCATCGTGTTCCTGCCGCAGATCCTGATCCTCTTCTTCTTCATCCTGATGCTGGAGGCGACCGGCTATATGGTCCGCGCCGCCTTCCTGATGGACGGGCTGATGGCGCGGGTGGGCCTGTCGGGGCGGGCCTTCATCCCGCTGCTGTCCTCCTTCGCCTGCGCGGTGCCGGGGATCATGGCGACGCGCACCATCGCGGACCCGAAGGACCGGCTGACCACCATATTGATCGCGCCGCTGATGACCTGCTCCGCCCGGCTGCCGGTCTATGCCGTGATCATCGGCGCCTTCATCCCGGCGCGCACGGTCACGCTCGGCATCGGCCTTCAGGGGCTGGTCCTCTTTTGCCTCTATATATCCGGCATCGTCGGCGCGATGCTGGCGGCGCTGGTCCTGCGCCGCACCGTCACCAGGGGCGCGAGCGGCGGTTTCCTGATGGAGATGCCGAAATATCAGTGGCCGCGCCCGCAGGACATAGTGCTGGGCCTGTGGCAGCGGGCGGTGATCTTCCTCAAGCGCGCAGGCACGATCATCTTCACCTCGACCGTGATCCTCTGGGTGCTGCTCAGCTTCCCCAAGGCGCCGGAGGATGGCGCGGTCAGCCAGGTCAACTATTCCATCGCGGGCCGCGTCGCCAACGGCCTCAACCTGGTGCTGGCCCCGATCGGCTTCAACCGCGACATCTCGCTCGCGCTGATCCCCGCCATGGCGGCGCGCGAAGTGGCGGTATCCGCGCTCGCCACCGTCTATTCGCTCGACGCCGACGAGGATGAAGCGAGGCTGGAGCGCAGCCTGGGCGACCGGCTGAAGGACAATTGGCCGCTGCCCACGGCGCTCGCCTTCCTCGCCTGGTTCGTCTTCGCGCCGCAGTGCATCTCCACCATCGCGGTGACGCGGCGCGAGACCAACGGGTGGAAGTGGCCGCTGTTCATGATCGGCTATCTGTTCGCGCTGGCCTATGCCGCGGCCGGCCTTACCTACTGGACCGCCACCGCAGCGGGGCTATAAGGGCCAGCTAAAGCATCGGAGGAAACATGGCGGGTTCGGTCAACAAGGTCATTCTGGTCGGCAATCTGGGCGCCGACCCGGAGGTCAAGAGCTTTCAGAATGGCGGGAAGGTGTGCAACCTGCGGATCGCGACCTCCGAAAGCTGGAAGGACCGCATGTCGGGCGAGCGCAAGGAGCGCACCGAATGGCACAGCGTGGCGATCTTCTCCGAAGGGCTGGCGGGCGTGGCCGAACGCTTCCTGCGCAAGGGGTCGAAAGTCTATCTGGAGGGCCAGCTCCGCACCCGCAAATGGCAGGACCAGTCGGGCAATGACCGCTACACCACCGAAGTGGTGCTGCAGGGTCCGGGCGCGGTGCTGACCATGCTTGACGGCGCGCCGGGCGGCGGCGGCCAGGGCGGCGGTGGCCGCTCCCAGGGCGGCGGCGACTGGAGCGGCGGGTCGAGCGGCTTTGGCGGCGGCGATTATGACGATTTCGGCGGCGGCGGCTTCGGCGGCGG
>NZ_ATDO01000082.1:0-89715 GCF_000445085.1 Sphingobium sp. HDIP04
GCTCCTCCGGCGGCGGGCGCGGCAGCGCGGGCGGGCCGAATTTCGACAATGACCTGGACGATGAAGTGCCGTTCTGAGCGCCTGTCCCGGACGGAAGAAAAGCGCCCCAGCCGAAAGGATGGGGCGCTTTTTCCTTTTGGTCGTCGGGGGGGAACGGACCTTCCCCTATTCGTCACCCCGGGCTTGACCCGGGGTCCCGCTTTCTTTCTGAGTGCCCGCTTGGAGAAGGTAGCGGGATCCCGGATCAAGCCTGTCCTGAGCTTGTCGAAGGGTCCCGGGTGACGGAAAACTGATGAGGGGTATCCGATCGGAACGCGCATCCTCGCGCCGGCGGCCCGATTTCCGGCTCGGTGGATGTTCCCTTCCACGCGAAATCGCTCTAGAGGCCTGCGGCAAGCCTGAGCGGCACCCGAACAGCAGCAGGAAGCACCTCCCATGTCAGACGTCACCATCAAGCGCGCCCTTCTTTCCGTGTCGGACAAGTCCGGCCTTATCGAGCTGGGCCAGGCGCTGGGCAGGCATGGGGTCGAACTGGTGTCGACCGGCGGCACGGCCAAGGCGCTGCGCGAGGCGGGGCTGGAGGTGAAGGACATTTCCGACCTCACCGGCTTTCCCGAAATGATGGACGGCCGCGTCAAGACTTTGCACCCCAAGGTGCATGGCGGCCTGCTCGCCGTGCGCGGCAATGCAGAGCATGTCGCCGCCATGCAGGCGCATGACATCGGCGCGATCGACCTGGTCGTCGTCAACCTCTACCCCTTCGCCGCCACGGTTGCGAAAGGGGCGGATCGCGAGGAGATCATAGAGAATATCGACATTGGCGGCCCGTCCATGGTCCGCTCCGCCGCGAAGAACCATGAAAGCGTGGCGATCGTCACCGACCCCGCCGACTATGCCCGGCTGGTCGCGGAGATGGAGGAGAAGGGCGGCGCGACCAGCTACGACTTCCGCCGCATGCTCGCGGCCAAGGCCTATGCCGCCACCGCCGCCTATGATTCGATGATCGCGAGCTGGTTCGCCTTCGCCGACCAGGGCGCGCAGTTCCCCGAAAGCCTCTCGGTCTCCAGCAGGCTGGGTTCGACCCTTCGCTATGGCGAAAACCCCCACCAGTCGGCCGCGCTCTACCTGCCGGTCGGCCCGTCCGCCAACGGCATCGCCCAGGCGCGGCAGGTCCAGGGCAAGGAACTCAGCTACAATAATTACAACGACGCCGACGCCGCGCTGGAACTGGTCAGCGAATTCCGCGACGGCCCGCCGACCGTCGTGATCGTCAAGCATGCCAATCCCTGCGGCGTCGCCACCGGCGCCACGCTGATAGAGGCCTATGAAGCCGCGCTCGCCTGCGACAGCGTTTCGGCCTTCGGCGGCATCATCGCGGTCAACCGTCCGCTCGACGGCCCGACCGCCGAAGCGATCAGCGGCATCTTCACCGAAGTCGTCGCCGCCCCGGACGCGGACGAGGATGCGAAGGCGATCTTCGCGAAGAAGAAGAACCTCCGCCTGCTGTTGACCGGCGACCTGCCCGATCCGGCGCGCCCCGGCCTCCAGATCAAGAGCATTGCCGGCGGGCTGCTGGTGCAGGGCCGCGACAATGGGCGGATCACCCGCGATCAGTTGAAGGTGGTGACGAAGCGCGCCCCTACCGAGCAGGAACTGAACGATTGCCTGTTCGCCTGGACCGTCGCCAAGCATGTCAAGTCCAACGCCATCGTCTATGCCAAGGCGGGCAGCACCGCGGGCATCGGCGCGGGGCAGATGAACCGCCTGGAATCCGCCCGCATCGCCGCGTGGAAGGCGAAGGACGCCGCTGAAAAGGCGGGCTGGGCGGAGGCGCGCACACTCGGTTCGGCGGTCGCGTCGGACGCCTTCTTCCCCTTTGCCGACGGCCTGCTGGCGGCGGTCGAGGCGGGCGCGACGGCGGTGATCCAGCCCGGCGGCTCCATCCGCGACGAGGAGGTCATCGCCGCCGCCGACGAAGCCGGCCTGGCGATGGTGTTTACCGGCATGCGCCACTTCCGCCATTAGGCAGCGTGGGTAAATTCGAAAATGTGGTGAAATGGCCAGTTGCGGACATCAGTTTCCGTCACCCCGGACTTGATCCGGGGTCCCGCTTTCTTGTCTGAGCGCCCGCCTCGTCCAAGGCAGCGGGACCCCGGGTCAAGCCCGGGGTGACGAAAGGAGGAATGACGGCTTCCCACCCAAATCACTCAGTCCGGCAAGTCTTGAATTTGTCCACGCTGCCTAGAGCGATTTCCAAGCGATCGGAACCGATCGCTGATTAGGACATCGCGGAAAACAAGGAATCCTGAGCGGCAATCTGATTCGATCGGACCGAAACCGCCGCGTGGAAAAGCGCGCGCGGCCTGCATGGGCTTCAACGCAGCGCGCTTCATGGCGATTGATGCGGATGCGAAGGGGCGGGCGATCCTTTCGCATCCGCAAAAATAACGGTTTTCAGCCACTTTTTGCCAAGTGGCCCTTTTCATATGACTTCATAAAGCCTATCTAGATGCGGACCCTTCTCCCACGTCAGGCGTTGGGCAGACCCGATAAGAGTTCGACAGGAGATACAGGATGACCAGAAAGACGTTGGTGGCGCTGACCGCCGCGATTACCCTTGCCTTGCCCGCAGCGAATGCCTTTGCCGGCATCAACGATATGGACGTGGTGGTCGACGGCCGCACCGGGATGGAAACCCGCAGCATCGCCGTGTCGATGGCTGACCTGAACCTTGCCAGCACCCATGGCGCGCGCATGGCCGATTCCCGCATCACCAAGGCCGCCAAGAAGGTCTGCGGCTGGATGAGCGGATCGATCCTGCCCGCCACGCCCGACTATCGCGCCTGCTTCGGCGAAGCGCTGGACGGCGCCCGCTCGGACCTCGACACGCTGATCCAGGCCCAGCGCCAGGGCTGATCCCGCCCGCTTGAAACGAACGCAAGGCCGGCGGCTCACCATGGCCGCCGGCCTTGCCTTTCCTTGCATTGTTACCGTCCATTAACTACTCCTTAGAAGATTTCCTTCACCTAAATCGGCAAAGGATTTCATCGGGGGGCCCTGGATGCCGCAGAACGACCACAATGTGGATGTTGCCATTATCGGCGCGGGTCCGGCCGGCCTGACCGCCGCCTATCTGCTCACCAGGAAGGGCTATTCGGTCAGCGTCATCGAAAAGGATCCCGTCTATGTCGGCGGCATCAGCCGGACGGTGGAACTAAACGGCTTTCGTTTCGACATTGGCGGCCATCGTTTCTTTTCAAAGTCGCAGGAGGTCGTCGACCTCTGGAACGAGATCCTTCCGCATGACTTCATCCAGCGCCCGCGGATGAGCCGCATCTATTATGAGGGCAAATTCTACAGCTATCCGCTGCGCGCCTTCGAAGCGCTGGGCAATCTGGGGCTGTGGCGCTCGACGCTTTGCATGGCGAGCTTCGCCAAGGCCAGGCTGTTTCCCCGGCGCGACGTCCGTTCCTTCCAGGACTGGACCGTCAACGCCTTCGGCCACAAGCTGTTCTCGATCTTCTTCAAGACCTATACGGAAAAGGTCTGGGGCATGCCCTGCGACGAGATGTCGGCGGACTGGGCGGCGCAGCGCATCAAGGGCCTGTCGCTGTGGGGGGCCGTGACCGACGGTCTCAAGCGGTCGCTGGGCCTCAACAGAAAACCCAATGACGGCATGGCGACCAAGACGCTGCTGGAGAGCTTCCGCTATCCGCGCCTCGGCCCCGGCATGATGTGGGAAGCGGCCCGCGACTTCGTGATCGCGCGGGGCAACCGCGTGCTGATGGCGCACAGCCTGGACCAGTTGTCGCAGGACCAGGCGAGCGGCGGCTGGCGCATGGTGGCGCAGGGTCCGGACGGCGAAGTCGCCATCGCCGCCCGCCATGTCATCAGTTCCGCGCCGATGCGCGAACTGGCGGGGCGCATCCGTCCCCTGCCCGCGACGCTGGGCCAGGCGATGGACCTTAAATATCGCGATTTCCTGACCGTGGCGCTGATGGTGAAGGGCGAGGACATCTTCCCCGACAACTGGATCTACATCCACGATCCCAAGGTGCAGGTCGGCCGCATCCAGAATTTCCGGAGCTGGTCGCCCGAAATGGTGCCGGACCCCGATCTGGCCTGCGTGGGCCTGGAATATTTCTGCTTCGAAGGCGACGGCCTCTGGTCGTCGAGCGACGCCGATCTGATCGAACTGGCGAAGAAGGAAATGGCCGCCCTGGGCCTGTGCGATCCCGACGATGTCGTCGGCGGCGCGGTGGTGCGGCAGGAAAAGGCCTATCCGGTCTATGACGACGGCTATGCCGACAATGTCCTGGCCATGCGCACCGAATTGCAGCGGCTCTATCCCACGCTGCACCTGGTCGGCCGCAACGGCATGCACCGCTACAACAACCAGGACCATGCGATGATGACGGCGATGCTGACCGTCCGCAATATCGAGGCGGGCGAACAACTCTACGACATATGGGCGGTCAACGAGGATGCCGAATATCATGAAGCGGGCGAGGAAGGGCAGGACGCGGCCGGCCGGCGCGCCGCGCTCGCCAGCGAAAGGCTGGTGCCCAATCGCCTGAAGGCGGCCTGACCCCCATGCCTTATTGGGTGCGGAACATGGCCGGGCCGTTCAACGCCGTCTTCGGCCGTTTCACCTTCACGCGCTATCTGCTGGCCAGCATCTGCGCGCTGTCGGCCGATTTCGCGCTGTTCATGCTGCTTCACCGGCTGGGCGCGTCGCCTGCCCTCGCGGCATTGGGCGGCTATTCGGGCGGTCTTGTCCTCCACTGGATGATCAGCACGCAGTTCGTGTTCGAGATGCGCCAGCCCCCCACCCATGGGCAGCGCATCGCCTTCATCCTGAGCGCCCTGATCGGCATGGCGATCACCATGGGGCTGGTGGGCGGGCTGAGCGGCCTGGGGCTTCCGCCCGCCGTGGCCAAGCTGGCGGCCGTGCCGGTCAGCTTCCTGTCGGTCTATGCGATCCGGAAATATGGCATCTTCGCCCGCGCCTGACGGCGGCTCCCCTTCCAGGACGGCATCCCTCGCCCGCTGGCAGATTTGCGTCGCGGCGCTGCTGCTCTGGGTCTTGTGCTGCGCCGTCATGCTCTGGCTGTTCCGCAACGGGCTGACCACGCTCGAATTCCGCGATCCCGATGACGCCATGCGGCTGCAACAGGTCCGCGACTGGCTGCACGGCCAGACCTTCCGGGATGTCAGCCAGCACCGGGTGAACCCCCCGGCGGGCGGGCCGATGCACTGGTCGCGCATCGTCGACATGCCGATCGCCGCCCTGATCCTGATGCTGCAACCGCTGTTGGGGCCTGTGCGCGCCGAACTGGCGGCCTGCGCGCTGGTGCCGCTGTTGTTGCTGGGGGGATTGACGGCCACGGTCTTCCTGGCGGCGCGGCGCGCTGCCGGCGGCCTCTTCGTCCCGATGCTGGCGGTCGTGCTGCTGCTGACCACGCCGACCATCCTGGTCCAGTTCACGCCGTTCCGGATCGACCATCACGGGTGGCAGATATGGATGGCGGCCGTGGCGCTGTGCGGCGCGCTGGATGCCCGCCGCCTGAGGGGGGGCGTCACGGCCGGCCTCGCGCTGGCGGTGTGGCTTCAGATTTCCAGCGAGGCGCTGCCCTATGCGGCCCTGTTCGCCGGCGCCTTCGCGCTGCGGACCTGGTTCGACCGGCGGGAGGCGGCGCGCATCGCCGCCTATGCCGTCACGCTGGGCGGCGGCGCGCTCCTGCTCCTGCTGCTGCTGCGCGGCCCCGGCGCGGTGCTGGCCCGATATTGCGACGGGCTTTCGGCGGCCTATATCTGGCCGCTCCTGGCCTTCGCGCTGGCGATGCCGCTGGCGCTGCGCCTGATCGGCGCGACGACCCTTCGGCGGCGCTTCATCGCGACGGCGGCGGCGGGCGTCGCGGCGGCGGGCGTGTTCCTGCTGAGCGGTGGGGCCTGTCTGTCCGGCGACCCGTTCAAGGCGCTCGGCCCGGTCGCCTATCGCCTATGGTATCTCCAGGTGAAGGAAGGCCGCCCGATCTGGGAGCAGGGCCTGTTGATGGCCGGGATCATCCTGTTGCCGGCGGTCATGGGGCTGGCCAGCACGATTGTCGCAGCCTGGCGCGCCCCGGAACGGGAGGCGCGGGACCGCTGGATCGTCATCGCCCTGCTGCTGGCCGGAGCGCTGGCGGTCGCGATCCTCGTGCTGCGCGCCATGTCGGTGGCGCATGTCCTGGCGCTGCCCGGCACGGCCTGGCTGCTGCTGGCGACGTTTCAGCATATCCAGGGCTGGAGCAGGGCGGTGGCGCGCATATTGGTGACGGCGAGCGTCGCCATATTGCTCACCCCGGCGGGCCTGTGCGGCGCCTGGATATTGATCGCGAGCGGCGCGGCGGAAAAGGAGCAGCCCGAAACCGTCAATTGCCGGACGGCGGCGCTGCTGGCCCCCCTGCGGGCGCTGCCCCGATCGACCCTGTTCGCGCCGCTCGATCTGGGGCCGGACATCCTCGTGCGGACCGGGCACAACGTGATCGGCACGGCCCATCACCGCAACGCGGCGGGCATCAACGCGGTCATAGACGGTTTCACGCAGCCGCCAGACAAGGCTTTGACGACCATCATGCGCCTGAACGGCGGCAAGGGTCCGGATTACCTGCTGACCTGCAACGATATGAACGAGATCAAGCATTATCGCGCCGATTTCCCGCAAGGGCTGGCCGCGGCATTGAAGCGCGACAAGCCGCCGCGCTGGTTGCGGCCGATCCCCAGCAAGGGGCCGCTCCGCATCTACAGGGTGATCGCTCAGCCGGCGACGAAAGCGAGCGCGACGCCGTTCATGCAGTAACGCTTGCCGGTGGGCTTCGGCCCGTCACCGAACACATGGCCCAGATGCCCGCCGCACCGCGCGCAATGCACCTCGGTCCGCGGATAGCCCAGTTCGAAATCGCGCGAGGTGCCGACGGCGCGGGGCAGCGGCGCCCAGAAGCTGGGCCAGCCCGTGCCGCTGTCGAACTTGGTCTTCGAACTGAAAAGCCGTTGCGCGCAACCGGCGCAGGCAAAGACGCCGGGGCGATGTTCCTTGTTGAGCGGACTGGTGAAGGGATGTTCGGTCGATCGCTTGCGCAGCACCTGATAGGCGAGCGGGCTGAGGCGCCGGCGCCATTCGGCATCGCTGAGCGTGAAGGGATAGGCGGCGGCCCTGCCCAGCCCGGCCTGCCAGAGGACGATCATCGTCGCGGCGCAGCCGCCCATGCCCAGGAATCGCCGCCGGTTCATGGGGCCCGCCATAGCAGGGTCAGCCTGTCGCGCTTCTGAACAACTGCTTCCACCAGCCGCCGCCCGATTTCAGCACATGGCGGCGGAACAGCAGCACGCCGATGCGGATGATGAGGCCCACCCAGAGCATCTGCCAGGCGATGGCAAGGAGATGGGGCCAGAGCGTGTCCACCTGCGCGGCGCGGGCGATCATGGCGAAGGGGGAGGAGAAGGGCAGGATCACCGCCGCGACCTCCGGCGGCGATCCCATCTTGTCGACGGCATAGGTGGCGAAGAAGAAGATCAGCATCTGCCCCATGGTCACGGGCATGTTGAGCGTCTGCACTTCCCGCACGGTCGCCGCCTGCGCGCCGATGCCCAGGAACAGGGAACCGAGCAGCGTATAGGCCATGGCGAAATAGACGACGGCCAGCATCAGGAAGAGGGGCCAGCCGATGGCGGGTTCGGGCAGGCTGACGCCCGGCGTCTTCAACGCCAGGAACACGCAGAAGGCGGTCCCGCCCCAGAAAAGGATGCCCACGAAGCTCATCGCCAGCATCGCCATCAGCTTGCCCAGGAAGATCGCGTCGACCGGCACGGCGGCAGCCAGTATCTCTATGATCTTGTTTGTCTTTTCCTCGACCAGATTGGACAGGATCATGCCCGCCAGCAGGATGGTGAGGAAGAAGACGACGATCTGCGCGATCCGGCCGATCACCAGCCTGCCCTGGGTCTGCGCGCCGACGCTGGTGGCGACCTGCTGCGCCTCGACCTGGACCATGCGCAGCGACTTTTCGGCCATGGCGGCGCTGGCGAGCAGGCTGATGTCCCCTTCCAGCCGCCGGATGTCCTGCGGCTGGCCTGTCATCACCGGTCGGGCGGGCGATCCCGACACGATGACCATGACGTCGGCATTCGCCCTGGCCAGTTGGACGCGGGGCGCGGGTGACAGCGGCACGCGGCGCAGCGCCGGCAGCGCTTGCGGCCCCATGCGTTCCGCCAGCCGGGCATGGGCGCGCTCCATCCGCGCCGCATCGGCCGGGGACATGGCGATGCCGACGACCGGGCGCAGGTCGGTGGTCGAAATCTTGTCGCCCAGCCCACCGAAGGCCATGCCGATGACGATGGGGAACAACGGGCCCAGCAGGAAGAAGATGAAGGTGCGGGACAGCACGACGGCGGTGAAATCCCGCCGGGCGATGACGAAGGCGGCGCGCATCAGTTCGCTCATGCCGCTTCCTCCCGCTGCTGGTCGTCCTGCATCTGCCGGGCGGCCGCCTCGCCCGCTATGGCGACGAAGGCGTCGTGCAGGCCGGGGCGCTCGATCGAGAGGCTTTCTATCCCGGCATTGCCGTCCAGCAGGGCGCGAAGCAGCGGCTCTATGCCCTCCTGCGGCAGGGGGAAATGCCAGGTTCCGTCCTCTGCCAGGGTTTCGGCGGGCAAGGCGCGGCGCCAGCCGCCGTCGCTGGCGCGGGTGCGCAGGCGCACCTGCGGGCGCAGCCGGTTGCGGGCGTCGTCCACCGTGCCTTCGAAGCGGACGCGGCCGCCCGCGACGATGGCGACGCGCTCGCACAGCCGTTCGGCATGGGCGATGACATGGGTAGAGAACAGCACCGTGACGCCGCGCCGGGCCTGGTCCCGGATCAGCACCTCCAGCTTGCCCTGGTTGAAGGCGTCCAGTCCGGAAAAGGGCTCGTCCAGCACGATCAGGCGCGGTTCGTGGACGATGGTGCCGAAAAGCTGGACTGTCTGGGCCATGCCCTTCGACAATTGGCGGATCGGCTTTTCGGCGGAGGCGCCCATGCCGTAGTCCGCCAGCATCGCGCGGGCGCGTTCCCGCCCGATCCTGAGCGGCAGGCCGCGCAGCGCGCCCATGAAGGCGACGGCCTCAAACGCCTTCATCGACGGGTAGAGGCCGCGTTCCTCCGGCAGATAGCCGACATTGCGCGCCTGGCGCAGCGGCGCGGGGTCGCCCAGCAGGCTGCGGTGCCCCTCATCGGGATCGATGATGCCCAGCAGCGTGCGCAGCATCGTCGTCTTGCCCGCGCCATTGGGGCCGAGAATGCCGTAGATCGACCCGGCGGGCACCGCGACGTCGATGCCGTCCACCGCCCGGAAATCGCCGAATGTCTTGACAAGACCACGGCCTTCGACGGCATAGGTCGGTTGAGAAGCCCCGATCATCGGCCTCTGATAGTCGCATCGCATGCCAACGCAAAACGAAACATTGGAACAGCGGCTTAAGGCCGAAGCGCGGCGGCTGGGCTTTGCCGCCTGCGCCATCGCGCCCGCCGACGCCGCGCCGCGTTCGGCAGAAAGGCTGCGGCAATGGCTGGATGCGGGCCATCATGGCGAGATGCTGTGGATGGAGGAACGCGCCGGGCAGCGCGGATCGCCGCAAGGGCTCTGGCCGGACGTGCGCAGCGTCGTCATGCTGGGGATGAGCTATGCGCCGGGGCGCGATCCGCTGGCGCTGGCGGACGCGCGCGACCGGGGCCGGATTTCGGTCTATGCGCAGGGGCGCGACTATCATGACGTGGTCAAGAAGGGGTTGAAGGCCCTCGCCCGCTGGCTGGTGGAGCAGCATCCCGGCGCGCTCAAGGTCTTCGTCGATACCGCCCCGGTGATGGAAAAGCCGCTGGCGCAGGCCGCGGGCCTCGGCTGGCAGGGAAAGCACAGCAACCTCGTCAGCCGGACGCATGGAAGCTGGCTGTTCCTGGGCGCGATCTACAGCGAGATCGCGCTGGTCCCCGACGCGCCGGAGGATGACCATTGCGGCAGTTGCACCGCCTGCCAGACGGCCTGCCCGACCGACGCCTTTCCCGCCCCCTATGTGGTCGATGCGCGGCGGTGCATCTCCTACCTCACCATAGAGCATAAGGGGCCGATTCCGGAGGAGTTGCGCGCCGGGATCGGCAATCGCGTCTATGGCTGCGACGATTGCCTGGCGGTGTGCCCGTGGAACAAGTTTGCGGATGCGGCGGCGGCGAACAGGGCCTTTGTCGGGCGGGCGGAACTGGCGGCGCCGGAACTGGGCGACCTGCTGGCGCTGGACGATGCGGGCTTTCGCGAGATTTTCGCAGGCTCCCCCATCAAGCGGATCGGGCGGAACCGGATGGTGCGCAATGCCGCCATCGCCGCGGGGAACAGCGGCGACAGGCGGTTGGTGGGCCGGTTGCAGGCGCTGGCTGCGGCCGACGATCCAGTGGTGGCGGAGGCGGCTCGCTGGGCGCTGGAGCGGTTGGGCTAGCACTTGCCACCCAATACACCGTGCTCCTGCCTTCGCAGGAGCACGGCATGCTTCATCCCACCATCATCACTTCGCCTGCAACGCCGCCGAGCAGCTCGCCGCGTCGACATCCGTGCCCGTGGGCGTGCGCGCATCGACATGGGTGACGAGCGGCTCCTTCCCCTGCGGCGGCAGGTAGAGATAGGCGTCCAGCACGCAGCGGCCATTGGCGAATTGCAGCTTGCGCATGGCGCTTTCGCGAATGTCGAGCCGGGGCTGGCCGAACAGGCGCATGAGCTGCTTCGCGTCCGACCCGATCAGGGGCCCTGGGCGGGTGAAGGCGCTGGCCGGAGGACCGGCGGGCGGCCGGGCGATCTGGGTCGCGGGCGGCGGCACGACGCCTCCGCAAGCGGCCAGGGTCAAGAGCGAAGCCACGACGAGCGCCGGATGGGGACGGGTCATGGCATGTTCCTTCGGGCACCGTGCAGCATGTGGACCGCCATAGCCGCGCTCCAGATCGGCGCAAGCAGGTTGAGGCCTGGCACCAGGAAGATCAGCGCCGAAGCGAGGCCCATGAGCCACCGGCCGCCGCGCGGGATCGGCGGCAGGTCGGGATGGCGCGGCTCGACCATGTCGGCCATGTCGCGGCCGAGCAGGGCGGCGTTCAGGATCAGGAACAGGCCCAGCGTGCCGATCCCCGTCACCAGCAGCAGCAGATAGGCCGGCAGGGCGAGCAGGTTCCAGCCCAAGGTCCGCAGGACGGAGCGCAGCGCGAAACCCAGGCTGCGCCCCCAGCCGACCGGCCGGGCGCGGGCGGCCGCCGCGGGATAGCTGTCCCGCTCGACGGCGACGATGATGTCGTCGGCAAAGAGGCTCATGATCGCCATGGCGGTGGCGCGGAACAGCAGCCAGCCGACGGCGATCACGGCGATGGCGGTCGCGGTCGCCTCCGCCAGCCCGCCCCAGCCCGCGCCCGTCGCCCAGCCGAAATGCAGTCGGGCGGCGTGGATGCCGGTCCACAAGGCGGCGGCGAGGAGCGCGAAGGCGAGCAGGGTCAGCAGCAGCGTCTTGACCAGCAGCCGCAGCGCGGCGCCATGGAAGATGGAGGGAAAGGCGCGAAGGGCGGCGGCAAGGACCATGGCTCAGCTATTCCCGCCTTGGCGCGCAGCGTCAATCAGCGCCGTTGCGCGCCGCGCCCCGCATCGGTAGAGACGGCGGGATTTTCCCCCTTATTCACGAAGGATTTTGCGTGACCGCTGCTGCCCCCACGCTTGATGTTGTCGCCATCGGCAACGCCATTGTCGACGTGCTCGCCCGGAGCGACGACGCTTTCCTGGCCGAACATGCGCTGACCAAGGGCGGCATGCAGTTGATCGACGCGGAAACCGCCGAAAGCCTCTATGCCGACATGGGCGCGGGCAAGGAGATCAGCGGCGGATCGGCGGCGAACACGCTGGCGGGGCTGGCCGCGCTGGGCAAGAAATGCGGTTTCATCGGGCAGGTCAATGACGACCAGCTCGGCGCCGTCTTCGCCCATGACGTGCGCGCGCTCGGCATCCGCTACGATACGCCGGCGATGCGGGGCGACGTGCCGACGGCGCGCTGCCTGATCCTGGTGACGCCCGACGCGCAGCGGACGATGAACACCTTTTTGGGCGCGTCGCAATTCCTGCCGGAGGCCGCGCTGGACCTGGACCTTATCCGTTCCGCCTCGATCCTCTATCTGGAAGGCTATCTCTGGGATCCGGAGCAGCCGCGCGCGGCGATGCGCGCCGCGATCGACGCGGCGCGGGGCGCGGGGCGGAAGGTCGCCTTCACCCTGTCGGACAATTTCGTGATCGACCGCCATCGCGCCGACTTCATCGACCTGATCGACCAGGGGCTGATCGACATCCTCTTCTCCAATGAAGGCGAAATCCAGTCGCTGGCCGGGGTGCATGATTTCGACGCCGCCGTGGCCGCCATCGCCCCGAAGGTGCCGGTGCTGGTCTCCACCCGCAGCGAGAAAGGGGCGATCGCCGTGGTAGAGGGCCTGCGGTACGAAGCGCATGCGGCCCAGGTTGCCGAAGTGATCGACACGACCGGCGCGGGCGACCTGTTCGCGGCGGGATTCCTGGCCGGTCATCTGGAGGGGCTGGAGGTCGACAAGTGCCTGAAACTGGGCGCGGCGGCGGCGGCCGAAGTGATCTCCCACTGGGGCGCGCGGCCGGAGGAGGACTTGAAGGCGATCCGGGCGAAGACGCTGGGATAAGATGAGAGGCGGGCGAAGGTCCGGCCTTTTCCTCTGCGTCAGGCCGCCTTCTGCTTCCGGAACAGCGCGCGGTCGTCCGGGCCGAAGCCCCAGCGCCAGATGACGAAGCCATAGACGCCAAGGATGGTGAACACGCCGAAGACCAGTTCCACCCATTCGAAATCGGACGGCAGCGCGACGAACGCCGCGCCGACGATGCAGGCGACGCCGGAAGCGCTGAGCAGCGGCCAGCGCCAGGCGTTGACCCTGGCGCCGAGCAGGGTGGAAAGCAGGCGCGCCTTGACCAGCGCGCTGACGCCGAGCGCGATGCTGAGCGCCAGCGCGGGCGCGGCGGCCACCGCCATGTCGCGCAGGCCCAAACGCCGCGCCGCGAAGATCAGCAGGAAGCTGAGCGCGGCCTGAAGCCCGATCATCAGCAGCGAGATCATCAGATTGCGGTGCCGGGCGATATAGACCAGCGCCGATTCGCTGACCACGGCGGTCGCCGCCACGACTTCGGCCAGCAACAGGAAGGCGAGCGCGCCCGTTCCGCCGACGAAATGGGGGCCGACCAGGCCCATCACCGCCTCGCCCGGAATGCCGAGCGCGAGCGCGATGCCCGCCTGCGCCGCGATGATCCAGAAGCCGACCTGGCTCACCTGCCGCGCTATGGCGGTGAGATTGCCCTCCGAAAGATTGCGGGTGATGACCGGGCCCAGGATCGGGTCGAAGCTGGTCTTCAATTTCTGGGGCAGGGAGGCGACCTGTTGCGCCACATAATAGATGCCGACCACGGCCGGGCTGACGAACAGGCCGAGGATCGCCATGTCCAGCCGGCGCGACCCCCATTCCACGCCGTCCGCCGCCGCCAGCGGCAGGTTGCGGCGCGCCAGCCGCCACAGCCGGCCGAAATCCGGGCGCCAGCCATAGGGAATGCCGTAATGGCGGGTCATCGGAATGATCGAGGCGACCAGCGCGGCGATCATCGAGACCACATAGGAGAGGATCAGCCCGTCGCGGGTCGAATAATAAGCGAAGCCGAAGGCGCCGATGCTGATCGCCCAGGGTTCGATGATGGACCGCGCCCGCACCGTGGCGCCGATGTCGAAGCGATAGGCGCAGGCGGCCAGCGCCACGTCGGACCCCGCGACCGCGATCACGATCAGGGCGAGCAGGCGGTCGAGGCCGTTGATGCCGCTGTTGGGGAACATGGCCTGGGGGAAAGCGACCAGGAGCGCGCTGCCGATCAGGGAGGCGATCAGCGTCACCACCATGGCGTCGGTCACGACATGGCTGTGCGGCCGCTCCGTCTGGGCGAGCGCGCCCGCCAAGCCGCGCTTCAGGCCCAGCGTCGCAAGCTGCGCGACGAACTCCACCACCAGCACCGCATAGGCGAAGCGGCCCAGCGCGTCGGCGCCATACCAGCGGCCGGCGATGAACAGGAACGGCAGGCGCGCCGCGAGGCGGAGCAGGAAACCGAACACATTGGTCCGTCCACCCTTGGCGAGCGCCGCAATATCGTCCTGCTGCGCGGGAGAGGCCCCTTCAGCCGCCAAAGAATTACGATCCCCCTGTGACATCAATGCTGTCGCGTCATTTTGTGAAGCCGGACTGTAGCAACAAATGGGGACGGGGCGATGAAATTTATTCGGCGCGCAGCGGACGGGCGAGCAGCGCGTCCATCACCTGGGCCAGCGGCGCGGCGTCCTCCAGAAGGGCGCAGACCGCCTCGACCACGGGCATTTCCACCCTGGCGGCGCGGGCGGCCTCGCGCAGCACGGGCGCGGTGAAGGCGCCTTCCGCCACGGTCCGGCGGTTGGCGAGCAGGTCGCGAGCCTCCCGCCCCTCGCCCAGCCCCTTGCCGAGGGAGAAGTTGCGGCTGTCGGTCGAGGAACAGGTGAGGACGAGGTCGCCCAGCCCGGAAAGGCCCGCCAGCGTTTCGGCGCGGGCGCCCCTGGCCAGCCCGAAGCGGGTCATTTCGGCAAAGCCCCGGCTGATCAGCGAAGCGCGGGCATTGAGGCCCAGGCCTGCGCCCTCCGCGACGCCGCAGGCGATGGCGAGGACATTCTTGACCGCGCCGCCGATCTCCGCGCCGACGACATCGTCGGACAGATAGGGGCGGAAGGCAGGCCGCGCGATCCGGGCGGCGATCTTCGCGGCGAGGTCCGCGTCGGCGCAGGCGAGCGTGATCGCGGTGGGCAGGCCCCTCGCCACCTCATGCGCGAAGGTGGGGCCGGAGAGGACGGCGATGGGCGAGCCTGGCTGCGCCTCTGCCGCCACTTCGGACATCAGCAGGCCGGTGCCCGCCTCGATCCCCTTGGAACAGAGGATGAGCGGCGTGCCCGCGGGCGCCTGCGCCGCGACGGCGCGCAGATGCTGGGCGGGGCTGACGATCAGCAGCAGGTCGCGGTCGGCCATGGCGGCCATGTCGCCGGTCGCCTCGATCGAGGCGCTGAGCGGGATGTTGGGCAGATAGAGCGGGTTCTGCCGGTCGCCGTTGACCGCCGCCGCCACTTCGGGCTCCAGCGCCCACAGCCGGACATGCTGGCCGTCCGCCGCCAGCGTCTGGGCAAGCGCGGTGCCCCAGGCGCCCGCTCCGATGACGCCTGCTTTCAGGGAAGGGGCTTTCATGCTTTCACTCCTGCTCCGCGCGCCTTTTCCGCGCTGGGGTCGAGCGGCCAGCGCGGGCGCGCCGGGACGGTGAGGTCGTCGATCAGGCCGGCCGCATGGCGTTCCGCCCCTGCCCAGGCGATCATCGCCGCATTGTCCGTGCACAGCCAGAGCGGCGGCGCGACGAAGGGCAGGTCGTGCTTCGCGGCGAGCGCCTCCAGCGCGGCGCGGATCGACTGGTTGGCGGCGACGCCTCCTGCGACGACGAGGGCGGTGATGTCCTGAACACCCGCCAGTTGCCGCTCGGTGCGGTCGATCAGGCAGTCGATGACGGCCTGCTGGAAGCTGGCGGCGATGTCCTGGGTCGAATATCGGCCGGACTGGGCGGCGCGCATGACCGCGCTTTTCAGGCCCGCGAAGGAGAAATGGGGTTCCGCCGTGCCGACCAGCGGGCGCGGCAGCGGGACGGCCTTCGGATCGCCCTCGGCCGCCGCCTTCTCGACCGCCGGTCCGCCGGGATAGCCCAGGCCGAGCAGCTTCGCCGTCTTGTCGAAGGCCTCGCCGCTGGCGTCGTCGATGGTGGTGGCCAGGCGCGCATAGTCGCCCGGCCCCCGCACATGCAGCAACTGGCAATGCCCCCCCGACACCAGCAGCAGCAGATAGGGGAATTGCAGCGTCGGATCGGCCAGGCGCGGCGAGAGGGCATGGCCTTCGAGGTGGTTGACCGCGATCAGCGGCTTGTTCGCGGCATGGGCAAGCGCCTTGCCGGTGACGAGGCCCACCATCACTCCGCCGATCAGGCCGGGACCGGCGGTGGCGGCGATCACGTCCACATCATCGAGCGTGAGGTCGGCGTCCTTGAGCGCCGCCTCTATCAGGGGCGCAAGCGCCTCGACATGGGCGCGGGCGGCGATTTCCGGGACGACGCCGCCATAGGGGCGATGCGCCTCCTCCTGCGTGGCGAGGCGGTGGGCGAGGATCCTGCCCTCCGCCGTCACCAGCGCCGCCGCGGTTTCGTCGCAGCTTGATTCCAGGCCGAGGATGATCGTCATTGCCGCTTCCATCTAATGCCCGCGACCATTAGAGCAAGCGGGATCATGCAAAAGCCTTCCCGACCGCTCCGCCTTGGTACCCGTGGCTCCCCGCTCGCGCTGGCGCAGGCGCACATGACGGTGGCTGCGCTGCGGGCGCGCCATGGCTGGGATGAAGGCGCGGTCGAGATCGTCGTGGTGCAGACCAGCGGCGACCGGATTCAGGACAGGGCGCTCGCGGACATCGGCGGCAAGGCGCTCTGGACCAAGGAGCTGGACCGTGCGCTGGCCAGCGGCGAGATCGATTTCGCCGTGCATTCGATGAAGGATGTGGAGACGATCCGCCCCGCCGAAATTCGCATCGCCGCCATGCTGCCCCGCGCCGATGTGCGCGACCGGCTGGTCGGCGCGGACGGTTTCGCGGCGCTGCCCGAAAGGCCGGTGGTGGGCACCAGCTCGCCGCGCCGGGCGGCGCAGGTCAGGCGGCTTCGGCCCGACGCGCAGGTCGTCCTGTTCCGCGGCAATGTCGCGACGCGGCTCGCCAGGCTGGACAGGGGAGAGGCGCATGCGACCCTGCTGGCGGCGGCCGGGCTGGACCGGCTGGGCCAGGGCGATGTCGGCGTCGCCATCCCCGTGGACGTCATGCTTCCCGCGCCGTCCCAGGGGGCCGTGGGCATCGAGACGCTGAGCGGCGATGAAGCGATGCTGGACCTGCTGGCGGCGATCAGCGACGCCGACACCTTCGATTGCGTGATGGCGGAGCGGGCGGTGCTGGCGGGGCTGGGCGGAACCTGCCATTCGCCCATCGCGGCGTTCGCCCGGCTGGAGGATGGGCAGGTCCGCCTGCGGGCCGAGATCATCAGCCCCGACGGGCAGGAGACGGTCGGCGAAACGGCGCGGATCGAACGGGGCGATGCCGCCGCCGCCGAAGCGATGGGGCGTGGCCTGCTGGACCGAGCCAGCCCGGCGTTGCGGCTTCTGTTCGAAGCGTGAGGCCCGTCGTCATCCTGCGGCCCGAACCGGGGGCGGGCAAGACGGCGGCGCGGGCGGCGGAACGGGGGCTGGAAGCGCGGGTCTTTCCGCTGTTCGCGCCTCGGGCGCTGGAGTGGCACGCGCCCGCCCCGGAAAGGTTCGACGCCCTGTTGCTGACCAGCGCCAATGCCGCCCGGCTGGCGGGCGAAGGGCTGGCCCGCTATCGAAAGCTGCCCGCCTATGCGGTCGGACGGGCGACGGCGAAGGCGCTGGAGGAAGCCGGATTCGCGGATGTCGTCGTCGGAGATGGCGACGGCACCGCCGTTGCGCGGCGGATCGCGGCGGACGGGCATGGCCATGTGCTGCACCTGGCGGGGCGGACGGTGGCGCCGATCGACGCGGGCGCGCTGCGGATCGATCGGATCGCCGTCTATGAAATGCTGCGGACCGGCGAGGAGGGATGGGCGGAGCGGCTGGAGGCCGGCAGCGTCCTTCTGGTCCACTCCCCGCGCGCCGGCGAATTGCTGGCGCGCCATGTGGGCCCGGAACGGCGGAGTTCGTTCCACCTGATCGCGATCAGCCCCGCCGCTCTGGCCGCCTGCGGCGCCGGATGGGCCAGCGCCCAGGCGCCCGACAAGCCCGATGATGAGAGGATGCTGGCCCTTGCCGTCCGATTATGCGAATGATTCGCCTCATATGGAAGAAAAGCCCTTGATGAGCGATATGGACGCCCCGGCGAGCGGCGCGACGGCGCCCCTCCCGGCGCGGCGCGGACCCTGGCTGCTGGCCCTGCTGGTCTTGCTCGCCTTTGCGGTCGGGGTCGTGCTGACCGTCCTCGCCTTGCCGCGCATCCAGCGGTGGAATGCGCCGCAACGGCCATCGGTGCTGAGCGATCCGCTGCTGAACGCCGTCGCGCCGGGCGTGCCGATGCGTCCGCTTTCCGCCGATGCCGGGCAGATGCTGGACGCGCGGGTCGTGCAACTGGAGGAACGGCTGAACCGCATCACGGTGGAGGCGCAAGCGGCGTCGGGCAATGCGGCGCGGGCGGAAGGCCTGCTGGTCGCCTTCGCGGCGCGGCGGGCGCTCGATAGCGGGGCGCCGCTCGGCTATATAGAGGGCCAGTTGCGCCTGCGTTTCGGCCAGGCGCAGCCGCGCGCGGTGGCGACGATCATCAACGCCGCGCGGGAGCCGGTGACGCTGCCCGACCTGCGCGCCGGGCTGACGGCGCTCGCCGACCAGGTCACCGTTCCCCCCGCCAATGCAAGCTGGTGGGAAGCGCTGGAGCATGAGGCGCGGGAGATCATCACCATCCACCGGGCGTCCACCCCCTCTCCCCGGCCGCAGGCGGCGCTGGACCGGGCGCTGCGCTATCTGGACGGATCGCGGGTCGGCGCGGCGCTTGCGGAGGTGGAGCAGATGCCGGGGCGCGCCGCCGCCGACCGCTGGATGCAATATGCGCGGCGCTACATGGAGGCGCGGCGGGCGCTGGACCTGATCGAGACGGCTGCGATATTGGAGCCGCGCCAGTTGCGGGCGGCCGATGGCGCTGCGGTCGCGCAGACCTCTCCGCTGGCGCCCTGATCCTGCCCCCCGGCCATTGTCACAAACGGCGAACCGTTCATGCCCGCGGATAAATCTCCATGGACTTGGGAGCCTGCGTCATGAGAATGTCATTTTTCCCGTGGGAAGAAGGAAAGACATTTTCGTGCCCCCCTATGCCGACGCCATCGCCAGTTTCTGGAAGGCCCGTTTGGCCAGCGGCCCCCGCGCAGCCGAGCGGCCGTCGCTCCAGCACCTGTTGGGCAATGCGTCCTTGCCCTTCGATCTGGCGCGGACGCGGGCGCGGGCGCCTCAACTGGCGCAGGCGATCCGCGGCGATGGGCGGCGGATACTGCTGATTCCCGGCCTGCTGGCAAGCGAGCATCGGATGGAGCCTCTGCGCGCCGTGCTCAATGCGGCGGGATATGAGGCGCATGGCTGGGGCATGGGCCGGAATTTCGGACCCAGGCCCGACAGCCTGGAGCAGATCGACCGCCGGGTAGACGCCATAAGGCGGGAGACCGGAGCGCCCGTGACCCTGGTGGGATGGAGCCTGGGCGGGCTGTTCGCGCGCGAATATGCCAAATTCGCCACGCGCAAGGTCGGCGGCGTGGTGACGATGGGCACGCCCTTTTCCGGCGATCCGCGCGCCAACCATGCCTGGCGGCTCTACCAGCTCGTTTCCGGATTTCCCGTCGACCGGCCGCCTTTCACCTGCCGGCGCGAGGAAAAGCCGCCGGTGCCGACGGTCGCGCTCTGGTCGCGACGGGACGGCGTGATCCTGCCCCGCTGCGCCAAGGGACGCGCCGGGGAGCGCGACCGGGCTATCGAGGTCGACTGCACGCATATGGGCTTCGCCGCAGCACCGGAGGGTATTTTGGCGGTGGGCGAGGCGCTGGAGGCCATGCGGGGCTGAGGTGCTGGGTCTGTGGACCTATCCTATTCCTCCCCATCGGAGATGGGGAGGCGGCAGCGCTAAGCGCTGACGGAGAGGAACGGGGCACGACCGCCAAAATTCCCCTCCACCGCTTTCAGCGGCGGTCCCCACGCTTCGCGTAGGGAGGATTCGCCTATGAGGATTTCAGCCGGCTCAGCGCTTCGTCCCTGCCGATCAATGGCAGCATCTGACCCATGTCGGGGCCGTGATCCATGCCTGTCAGAGCGCGGCGCAGGGGCAGGAACAGCGCCTTGCCCTTGCGGCCTGTCTCCGCTTTCAACGCTTCGGTGAGGGTGCGCCAGACGGCGCCGTCAAAGGCCGTTTCCGTCAGAATGTCGTGCGCCAGAGCCAGGAAGTCGCGGTCTTCCTCCGCCGGAACTGGCGCATCGATCGGGCCGGTGACGATCCGCCACCAGTCGGCCGCGTCACTCACGGTTTCCAGATTGGGGCGGATGGCGTCCCACGCCGCCTCGTCCATGCCATCGGGCAGGCGATCCGCGACGGCGGCATAGGGCAGCAGGTGGACGATCTTCTGGTTGAGGGTCGCCAGTTCCGCCTCGTCGAAGCGGGCCGGGGCGCGGCCGAAATGGGCGAAGTCGAAGCTGTCGATCAGCGGCTGCATGTCCGCGAACGGCTCGACCGGCATCGAACTGCCGAGGCGCGCAAGCAAGGAGGCGATGGCGGCAGGCTCCAGCCCGATCTCGCGAAAATGGGCGACGCCCAGCGAGCCGAGACGCTTGGAAAGCTTGCCTTCGCTGCCCGTCAGCAGCGCCTCATGGGCGAAGGCGGGCAGGCTCGCCCCCAGCGCCGCGAACATCTGGATCTGGGTGGCGGTGTTGGACACATGGTCTTCGCCGCGCAGCACATGGGTCACGCCCATGGCGATATCGTCGATCACCGAGGGGAGCATGTAGAGCCAACTTCCGTCGGCGCGGCGGATCACCGGGTCGGACAGCAGCTTCGGATCGAAGCGCTGCTCGCCGCGGATGAGGTCGGTCCAGGCGATGGGCCGGTCATGATCGAGCTTGAAACGCCAATGGGGCCGGCGGCCTTCGGCTTCATAGGCGGCGATCCGGTCAGGGGTCAGGGACAAGGCGGCGCGGTCGTAGACCGGGGGCAGGCCCCGGCCCAGCAATATCTTGCGGCGCAGGTCCAGTTCCTGCGCCGTTTCATAGGCGGGGTAGACATGGCCTGAGGCCTTGAGCGCCTCGAATCTTTCCTCATACAGGGCGAAGCGGTCGGATTGCCTCTCCTCCCCGTCCCAGTGCAGGCCCAGCCAGCGGAGGTCGGCCTTGATGGCTTGCGCATATTCCGGGCGCGAGCGTTCGAGGTCGGTGTCGTCCAGGCGCAGCAGGAACCGGCCGCCGCTTTTGCGCGCCCACAGCCAGTTGTGAAGCGCGGCGCGGATATTGCCGACATGCAGGTTGCCGGTGGGCGAGGGGGCGAAGCGGGTGATGACGGTCATATCATATGCAACCCGTTCGTGCTGAGTAGGGGGCTGAGCTTGTCGAAGACCCGTATCGAAGCATCCTCCGATACGCCATTTCGACTTCGCTCAATGGCTACTCAGGACGAACGGCCTTTTTCATGGCTAGAGCGTGCGAAAGGCGTTGGTGATCGGATAGCGCCGGTCGCGGCCGAAATTGCGCATGCCGAGCTTCACGCCGGGGGGCGACTGGCGACGCTTATATTCGGCGACGTAGAGCAGGCGCTCGATGCGGGCGACGGTATCCTTGTCGAAGCCGCGGGCGACCAGTTGCTCGACCGACAATTCCTCCTCCACCAGGCCGTAGAGGATCGGGTCCAGCACCTCATAGGGGGGCAGGCTGTCCTCGTCCTTCTGATTGTCGCGCAGTTCGGCGCTGGGCGGCTTGGTGATGACGCGGTCGGGCATGACCGGCCCCCTGGGACCGAAGGCCTCGCCCAGCGACGGCATATTTTCGTTCCGCCAGCGGCAGAGGTCGAACACCGTGGTCTTGTAGGCGTCCTTCAGCACCGAATAGCCGCCCGCCATGTCGCCATAGATTGTGGCGTAGCCGACCGACATCTCGCTCTTGTTGCCGGTGGTCAGCAGCATATGGCCATATTTGTTGGACAGGGCCATCAGCGTCACGCCCCGGATGCGGGACTGGATATTCTCTTCGGTCAGGTCGCGCTGGCGGCCGGTGAAGACGTCCGCCAGCATGGCGTCGAAGGCTTCCACCGCCGGTTCGATCGGGATGCTGTCGTAACGGACGCCCAGCAGCCGGGCGCATTCGACCGCGTCGTCCAGGCTTTCCCGGCTGGTGAAGCGGGACGGCATCATCACGCACCACACCCGGTCGGCGCCCAGCGCATCTACGGCGACGGCGGCGGACAGGGCGGAATCGATGCCGCCCGACAGGCCCAGCACCACGCCGGGAAAGCGGTTCTTGTTCACATAGTCGCGCAGGCCCAGGACCATGGCGTTGTAGATGTCGGCCGGGCGCTCATCCAGGACATGGCGCTCGCCGGGCAGGCAGACCCACTGGCCCTCCCATTTCTCCCAGTGGGTGAGGACCAGCGCCTCTTCCCAGTCGGGAAGCTGCCGGGCGATGCTGAGGTCGCCGTTCATCACGAAGGATGCGCCGTCGAACACCAGCTCGTCCTGCCCGCCGACGCGGTTCAGATAGACGAGCGGCAGGCCGGTTTCGCGGACGCGGGTTCCGGCGACGGCGTTGATGCGGCGGTCGTCCTTGTCCACCTCGAACGGGGAGCCGTTGGGGCTGATCAGGATTTCCGCGCCCTCCGCCCGCAGATGGGCGGTGACGAAGGGGAACCAGATATCCTCGCAGATCGGCACGCCGATCTTCACGCCCCGGAAATCGATGGGCGCGGGCAGCGGGCCGGGCGCGAACAGCCGCTTTTCATCGAAGGTGCCGTAATTGGGCAGCTCGCGCTTCTGGCGGATGGCGGTGACCGCGCCGTCCTCCAGCAGGGCGACGACGTTGAACAGCACGCCCTGCGACGCGACGACGGTGCCGACCAGCATGGCCGGGCCGCCGTCCGCCGTCGCCTGGGCCAGCCGGTCCAGTTCATGGTTGGCGCGGTCGACCAGGGCGGGCTTCAGCACCAGATCCTCTGGCGGATAGCCGATCAGTTGCAGTTCGGGATAGACGATGAGGTCCGCGTCCATTGCCCGCGCGCGCCATTCCAGCATTGCGTCGGCATTGGCGGCAAGGTCGCCTACCGACTGCGTCATCTGGGCGAGGGCTATCACGAGTTTGTCGGTCATGGTCCGCGCCCCTAGAGCATTTTGCGGCAGCGCGCAAAAGCGCCTTTTCAGGAAGGGCCTCCGCCGCTAAAGGGGCCGCGTTCCGACAGCGTCATCAATATGTCACGCCATTTACTTTTAGGGGTTTGGCCATGAAGCTCATGACCGGCAATTCCAACAAGCCGCTCGCGGCCGCCATCGCCGACTATATCGAGATTCCCCTGACCGACGCGAGCGTCCGCCGCTTCGCCGACGAAGAGGTTTTCGTGGAAATTCACGAAAATGTCCGCGGCGAGGACGTGTTCGTGATCCAGTCGACCAGCTATCCGACGAACGACAATCTGATGGAATTGCTGATCATGATCGATGCGCTGAAACGCGCCTCGGCCAAGCGAATCACGGCGGTCGTCCCCTATTTCGGCTATGCCCGGCAGGACCGGAAGCCCGGCCCCCGCACGCCGATCTCGGCCAAGCTGGTCGCCAACCTGATCACCACGGCGGGCGCCAACCGCGTGCTGTCGGTGGACCTCCACGCCGGGCAGATTCAGGGCTTCTTCGACATTCCGACCGACAATCTGTTCGGCGCGCCGGTGATGTCGGCCGACATCCAGGCCCGCTTCGGCGACCGCAACCTGATGGTCGTATCGCCCGACGTAGGCGGCGTGGTGCGCGCCCGCGCCCTTGCCAAGCGGCTGGACAACGCCCCGCTCGCCATCGTCGACAAGCGGCGGGAGCGCGCCGGCGAATCGGAAGTCATGAACATCATCGGCGACGTGAAGGGCCGCTTCTGCGTGCTGATCGACGACATTGTCGATTCGGCGGGCACGCTCTGCAACGCCGCGGGCGCGCTCAAGGCGGCCGGGGCCGAGGAAGTGGTCGCCTATGTCAGCCATGGCGTGCTGTCGGGCGGCGCGGTGGCGCGGGTCGAGGCGTCGGAACTCAAGGAACTGGTCATCACCGATTCGATCCAGGGCACCGACGCGGTGTGCGGCGCGAGCAGCATCCGTCACCTGCCGATCGCACCCCTGCTGGGCGAGGCGATCAAGCGCATCGCGGACGAAAGCTCGGTCTCCAGCCTGTTCGACTGAGATCGCCTTGAGGGACATGAAAAACGCTGCCGGCGTGATCGTCGGCAGCGTTTTCATGCCCGTTCGACAAAGTTGCGCGGCGCGACTTTGCTCAATTGCGCGGAAACAGCAGCAGCGGCAGGCTGCATAGCAGCGCCATGGCCAGGAAGATGCGCTGGCTGAGCGATATGCCCAGCGGCTTGTCGCGCCACAGCCAGGGGCAGGTCAGCAGGGCCAGCATGAACAGGATGTTCGCCAATGCGGGCGAGCCGTCGGACGGCATATCCTGCCACAGCGCCAGCCCCCCGAACAGGGCCATGAAACTCGCAATCCAGCCGATCAGCGCCACCAGCAACTCCTTCAAGACATGCCGAAGGAGTAGGACGACCCGAAGCGGCGGAACTTTAGGCGAAATGAGCCCAGGGATCGTAAGTGCCAAAGCTCCAGACATTGCCTTCCGGGTCCAGCGCCTCATAGCCGCGTCCGGGATAGCCGTCATTGTCATGCGGCTCGCTGACCACCACGGCGCCTTCGTTCCGGGCATGGAGGCAATGGGCGTCGGCATCGGGCACGACCACATAGATACAGGCGGTGACGCCGCCCAGTTCGCGGGGCGTGGTCCAGCTGTAGAGCGACTCCCCCTCGCCGTCGCGGGCGCTGCCCAGCATGACCATGCCTTCCCCCAGCACGAGTTGGGCATGGTGGATGATATGCGGATCCTCCGCGTCCTCGTAACTGGCCTGCACTTCGAATCCGAAGGCTTGGCAGAGAAACCGGATGGCGGCGGGCGCGTCGGCATAGCGCAGCGCTGGGATGACGGGAGAACCGGGCATCATGTCCCTCCTTCAGGGAATCGGCGAAGTCCAGCCTATCCCTTGCATGCGATCGCCGCGACATCTGTTTGTGCATTTTCCGGTCGTCGACCGTTCCGCCCGGCCACAAAATGCTCTAGGCCGACGGCATGACGACCCGCGACGACCTGGCCCTTGCCAACCGCCTTGCCGACGCCGCCCGCGCGGCGATCCGTCCCTTTTTCCGCGCGCGCTACGACATGGAATTCAAATCCGACCAGTCCCCCGTGACGGAGGCGGACCGGGCGGCGGAAGCGGCGATCCGCGCGATCCTGGAAAAGGAACGGCCGCAGGACGGCATCATCGGGGAGGAATATGGCGCGGCCCGCGAGGATGCGGAGCGGGTATGGATCCTCGATCCCATCGACGGCACGCGCAGCTTCATCGCCGGGCGGCCGATCTTCGGCACGCTGATCGCGCTGACGCAGGCGGGTTGGCCCACCATCGGGATCATCGACCAGCCCATAGCGGACGAACGCTGGGCGGGGATGATGGGGCAACCGACGACCTTCAACGGCAGGCCGGTGACGACCCGCGCCTGTCGCGCCCTGGACCAGGCGATCCTGGCCTCCACCGCGCCGCAGCTTTTCCCCGGCTGCACCGCCGAGCATTTCTCGCGCCTTGCGGGGCAGTGCCGCGACACCGTCTGGGGCGGCGACTGCTATAATTACGGGCTGGTCGCGTCCGGCCATGTCGACATCGTGGTCGAAGCAGGGCTGAAGCTGCACGATCTGGCGGCGCTGGTGCCGGTGGTCGAGGGCGCGGGCGGGCGGATGTGCGACTGGGCCGGCGAACCGCTCACCCATGACAGCGACGGCCGGGTGATCGCGCTTGGCGACGCGGCGCGGCTGGACGATGTGCTGGAGGCGCTGGCCGAGGGGCATGAGGATCATTAGCCCACTAATTATTTCATGGCTAGCGGACGTCGGCGGCCGCCCCGGAATATAGCGCGCTCCTGCCACGGGCGCTTTAACGGGGCGCCGTGCAGGCGTTTCCGGGAAATCCGCGAAAAATCATGGCCGTTACGGCAGGGCGCGGTTATAGCCTGGGAGGCAGGAAAGCGCGCCAAAAAGACGCGCCGCTAGCGAGGAGATGCCGTTTTGAGCGCGATGGAGCGTTTTCCCAATCTGGTGACCATGTTCTTCGACCGCGCCAGGGCGATGGGCGACGCCCCCTTCCTGTGGCGCAAGGCGGCGGGGGAATGGCAATCGCTGAGCTGGACCGAAGTCGCGCTGGAGGTCGCCTCGCTGGCCAGCGCATTGCAGGCGCAGGGATTGAAGCCGGGCGATCCGGTGATGCTGGTCAGCGAGAACCGGCCGGAATTCTGCATCGCGGACCTTGCCATCATGGCGGCGGGCTGCGTCACGGTGCCGACCTACACCACCAACACCACCCGCGACCACCAGCATATCCTGACCGACAGCGGCGCCCGCGCCGTCATCGTTTCCACCGCGAAGCTGGCGCAGAACCTGATGCCCGCCGTGCTGCGGTCGCAGGCCAGCTTCGTCATCGGCATGGAGCCGTTGCGCGGCATGCAGGGCGATGTCGCCTGCCATCTATGGAGCGACCTGATCGCCCATTATCCCACCGACATCGAGGCCTGCGCCGCCAGCCAGACGGCGAAGCGCGACGATCTGGCCTGCATCATCTACACCAGCGGCACCGGCGGCGCGCCGCGCGGGGTGATGCAGCATCACGGCGCCATCCTTTGCAATATCGAGGGGGCCGACAAGTTGCTGGAGGAGGATTTCGGGCGGGGGCAGGAGGTGTTCCTGTCCTTCCTGCCCCTGTCCCACGCCTATGAGCATAGCGGGGGCCAGTTCCTGCCGATCATGGTGGCGGGTCAGATCTATTATTCCGAAGGGCTGGAAAAGCTGGCCAGCAATATCGAGGAAGCGCGGCCGACGATCATGGTCGTCGTCCCCCGCCTGTTCGAGGTGCTGCGCGCCCGCATCATCAAGTCGATCGAGAAGCAGGGCAAATTCCCCGCCTATCTGCTGGGCCAGGCGCTGCGCATCGCGGCGAAGGAGCAGCGCGGGCGGAAATCGCTGCTCGACCTGCCGATGAAGGCGCTGCTGGCGCGCACCCTGAAGCCCAAGATCGCGGCCCGGTTCGGCGGGCGGATGAAGGCGCTGGTGTCGGGCGGCGCGCCGCTCAATCCCGATGTCGGCCTGTTCTTCGACGCCATGGGGCTGACGCTGCTCCAGGGCTATGGCCAGACCGAGGCGGGGCCGGTGATCAGTTGCAACCGCCCCCGCGCCGGGATCGCGATGGACACGGTGGGGCCGCCGCTGGACGGGGTGGAGGTGCGGATCGCGGACGACGGCGAAATCCTCGTCCGCGGGGAACTGGTGATGCACGGCTATTGGCGCAATGCGGCGGAAACGGAAAGGGCGCTGCAAAATGGCTGGCTGCACACCGGCGACATCGGGGAGATCGACGAAAAGGGCCGCATCCGCATCACCGACCGCAAGAAGGATCTGATCGTCAACGACAAGGGCGACAATGTCTCGCCCCAGAAGGTGGAAGGCATGCTGACGCTCCAGCCGGAGATCGGGCAGGCGATGGTCCATGGCGACCGGCGGCCGCATCTGGTGGGGCTGCTGGTGCCCGACGCCGAATGGACGCGCGAATGGGCGGCGGAGCAGGGACGCAAGGTGGAGGGCATCGAGAAGGATGCCGCCTATCAGGCTGCGCTGCGCGCCGCGGTCGACCGGGTGAATGACGATCTGTCGGTGATAGAGCGGGTGCGGCGCTTCATCCTGGCCGACGAACCCTTCACCATAGAGAATAGCGAGATGACGCCGTCGATGAAAATCCGCCGCCACGTCATCCGCGCCCGCTATCAGGATCGGCTGGACGCGCTGTACAAGGGGTGAATCCCGGCCGACCGGGTTCGTGGCAGGAACGCGGCATGACCCGCCGGCAAACCTATTTCGACGGCGCGCGATAGGACGTGAAGTCGCCCAGCGCGCAATTTCCCGTCACCATGCCGGTCATCAGGTCGGCGCTGGTTATTTGGTCCCCGCGGCAATATTGCGATCCCCACGTCCTGATGATCAGCGTGTCGCCCCGCGACAGCCCGGAACAACTGCCGATCAGGTCGTTGCGATAGACCAGCCGCCGGCTGACCCGGTACAGCAGGACGCTGTTGCTGATGGCCGTCAGGTTGGACTGGGATTCCCGATTGACGCAGCTGGTCTTTTCGCCGGGCACCTTGCCGGCCAGGGCGCGCTCCAGTTCGCTTGTCTGCTTTTCGGTCAGCCTGGGCGGCTCATGAGCGCCCGAACATCCCGCCAGCAGCAGCGGGGCCAGACACAGGCCGGAACCCAATATCCACGGACGCATGGCACCTCTCCTCATTGGTCCCGATTCCAGGACGCCGGACCGGCGCGAAAACCGTCACGCCGCATCCTTCGCCGCCCGCCGCTCGGCCAGTTGTGCAACGTCGCTGGCGCGCATGAAGACATTGGTCGCGCGCTCCTGTCCGACGCTGGTCGGCACTGTCGCCTCCCCCCGCGAGCGCGCCGCGTCGACCTCCGCCATGCGGGCGCGCAGGGCGGCGTTGTCCGGCTCCACCGTCAGCGCGAAGCGGCCGTTCGACTGCGTATATTCATGCGCGCAATAGACGACCGTATCGTCGGGCAGGGCGGCGAACCGCCGCATATTGGCGAACATCTGCGCCGCCGTCCCCTCGAACAGCCGGCCGCAGCCCATGGCGAACAGCGTGTCCCCGACGAAGATCAGGCGGTCGTCGGCCAGATGATAGGCGACATGGCCGGCGGTATGGGCAGGCACCTCCAGCACGGCGGCCTGGTGGGCGCCGATGCGGACGCTGTCCCCCTCCCGCACCATGCGGTCCAGCGTGCCGATCTTCTCCGCCTCCGCGGCGGGGCCGGTGATGGTGCAGCCGGTCGCCGCCTTGATCGCCGCATTGCCGCCGACATGGTCGCCATGCCAGTGGGTGTTCCAGATCTGGCTTATCGTCCAATCCCTCTGCCGCGCCGCTTCCAGCACCGGCTCCGCCACGGCGGGATCGACGGCGACCGTCTCCCCGCTGGCGTCGTCATGCAGCAGCCAGACATAATTGTCGCTGAGCACGGGGATGCGGACGACCTCCAGCATGGCGCTACCAGGCTCCGACATTGGGCATCGACGCCCAGGGTTCGGCCGGTTCCAGATGCCCGTCCTGCAACAGTTCGATCGAGATGTTGTCCGGCGTCCGCACGAAGGCCATGTGCCCGTCGCGCGGCGGCCGGTTGATGGTCACGCCCGCGTCCATCAGCCGCTGGCAGGTTTCGTAGATATTTTCGACCCGATATGCGAGATGCCCGAAATTTCGACCGCCGCCATAGACCTCCGCGGGGCTGCCGTCCTCAGCCGGCCAGTTGTAGGTCAGCTCGACCTGCGCATCCTCGTCCCCCGGCGCCGCCAGGAAGACCAGGGTGAACCGCCCCTGCGCGTTGTCAAAGCGCCTCTGCTCCTCCAGGCCGAGCAGGCGGAAGAATGCGACTGTGCGGTCGATGTCGGTCACGCGGATCATCGTGTGCAGATATTTTGGCAAGAGATCACTCCATTCGTCGCCATAAAGCAACGGTTCATCTCCGCAGCCTTAAGGCAGCATCAAGATAGGATGCGTCAGGCCCGGACGGAAGAGGGAGGCGGACATGGCCTTAACTTATCATGACAAGCTGCTCCTGGGATGCGCGGCGGTGCTGGCTCTGGGCATGGTCGGCGGCGGCTATCTGCTGGGCGACGGGCTCAAGCGGGCCAGGGCGGCGGACCGATCCGTCACCGTGCGCGGACTGGCGGAAAAGGACGTGACCGCAGACCTCGCCACCTGGTCGATCAGCTATTCCGCCACCGGGTTCGACCTGCCCGCCGTCCGGGCGGAGATCGACAACAACACGCGGGAACTGCGCGCCTATTTCGCCAGCCTGGGCTTCAAGCCGGATGCGCTGACCGCGACCGGCGCGGGGGTCAACCAATATATCAACAATGGCGTCAACACGATCACCATCACCCAGCGCATGTTGCTGCGCACGACCGACATCGCCCGCGCCCAGCGGGCCGTGGCCCAGCAATTCGATCTGGTCCGGCGCGGCGTCACCCTGCAGGAGGGATCGGGCATGCGCTACAGCTTCACCCGGCTCAACGACGTGAAGCCCCCGATGGTCGCCGCCGCGACCAGGGACGCCCGCGCCGCCGCCGAACAGTTCGCCCGCGACAGCGGCGCCAGCGTCGGCGGCATCAAGAGCGCGACCCAGGGCTATTTCTCGATAGAAGCGCGCGACGGCGAGGCCGACGGGTCGAGCGACACGCCCTACAAGAAGGTGCGCGTCGTCACGACGGTCGACTTCTATCTCAACTGACGATCAATCCTTGTCGTCGCCGATGATCGCGCCGGCGGCGCCGCCGATCACCGCGCCCTCCACCGTGCCGAGGCCGGTCGCGGAGCCGACCACGGCGCCGCCCGCGCCGCCGATCAGTCCGCCGCGCGTCGCGCCGTGCGAACAGGCGGTCAACGCCAGCGCGCTTGCCGCCAGCAGGGCGAGCGCCGCGAATTTTCCATGACGATCCTGCATCCTCAGGCTCCTTTTTCCTTGCGTCCCGCCTGGCGGGCCAACGGAGAAGGAGAGGCCGAGGTTCCCTTCGCAAGCCGTCAGTCGGCGGGCTTCGGCGGCAAGCGGGACAGATTGTCGGCCGCCGCCCTGCCCGCGGGCGCATCCGCCGCCAGCTTCACCGCGCGTTGCCAGGCGGATCGGGCGACGTCCTCATGATCGGTGAGGATGGCGATATTGCCCTCCTCCAGCGCGACGGAGGCATCATCGGGCGAAAGCTGCACCGCCCGCGCTATATGCGCCTGCGCCAGCTTCATTTCCCCGGACCGGCGCGCCAGCGTGGCCGAAAGCAGCCAGGCCAGGGGATCTTGCGGCACCTGTTCCAGCGCGATGTCGAGCGATGCGCGTGCGCCCCCGCCGTCGTTCAGCGCCACCAGCGCCCGGGCGCGGTCCAGATGGACCTCGCCCTTCTCCATGCCGTCGGGCAGGCCCCGCGCCAGCGCCGCGTCGAAATCATCCCGCGCCTTCGCGGGATCGCCGCCGGCCAGCGCGGCATTGCCGGCCTGCGCCCACAGCCGGGCGCTCTGCGCCATTTCGCCGTTGCGCTCGGCTTCGTCCGCCCCCTGTTCGAAGGCGACGATGGCGGGCGCCCAGCGTTCGGCGCGGGCATAGGCGAAGCCCATGCAGTTGCGCGCATAGAAGCTGCCGCCCTCGATCCGCCATTGCTGCGCGAAGGCGACGCCCTTGTCCGGCGCCTCCGCCGCCTGGTCCAGGCAGGCCTGGAATTTCGCCGCATATCTGTCCGGCACCGGAATGCGGCCGTCGCTGGCCTGCGCAACGGGCGCAACGGCGGCGGCGGAGGCCTCCGCCCTTTCCTTCCTCTTGCGGTTCATCACCGCCTCGACCTCCGGATCATAGGCCTGGGGGGCGAGCAGCAGCAGCGGGAGGAGGAAGGGCATCACAGGCTGTCCAACAGGCTGGCGAGGGTCCGGATCAGCAGCGCGATGTCCGGATCGCGGGAAAGGCGATGGTCGCCATCCTTAATCAGCAGCGTCTGCACATCGGATGAACGCAGCCGCTCCGCGATCCGCAACGCCGTCCGCCACGGCACGTCGGGGTCGGCCTGACCCTGCAACAGCCGCACCGGGCAATCGATCGCGATCTCCCCCTCCAGCAGCCGCAGCGACTGGCCCGATTCCCAGAAGGCCAGGGTGGTGACATAGGGATTATCGCCATAGGGGGTCGGCTCGACGATCCGCCCCTCCGTCGCCAGCAGCGCCTTGTCCGCGTCGGTAAAGCCCCATTCGGTGAAGTCCGGCGCCGCCGCGATGCCGACCAGCCCCGCCACCCGTTCGGGCCTGGCCAGCGCGATCAGCAGCGCCAGCCAGCCGCCCATGGAAGATCCGACCAGCACCACCGGCCCCTGGACCAGCGAATCGATCAGCAACAGCGCGTCGTCGCGCCAGCTTGCCAGCGTGCCATCCTCGAACCGCCCCTCGCTTGCGCCATTGCCGGCATAATCGAGCCGCAGCATCGCCCGCCCCTGGCTTTGCGCCCAGCCGTCCAGCGCGACCGCCTTGCCCCCCTCCATGTCGGACATGTAGCCGGGCAGGAAGACGATCGTAGGCCCTGCGCCGGGCCGATGCCGACAGGCCAGCCGCAACCCGTCCGGGCGAGGGTGAAAGGCGGGCGGCGCGATGTCGGGACGATCCATGCTATTCTCCAGTTCAGCGGCAGTGGCCTTGAAAAAGGGCCGTAAAAAGCTCTTGGCCGGGAAACCAGAAAAATAAAAAATAATGCGCCCGCCGCAATTGACAGCCCTACGGCCAGCGGCTAGTTGCGCGCTCCTACCCCGTGCCCAGATGGCGGAATTGGTAGACGCACCAGCTTCAGGTGCTGGCGATCGCAAGGTCGTGGAGGTTCGAGTCCTCTTCTGGGCACCATTTTCTTCCAATCCATTATATTGGTTGGAAACCCCTGAAAATAAGCGGCTTTCGCCAGTCGGGTGCTACAAGCAGTCGTCCATTCAGTTCGATTCATGCAGCTCCCTGGAGACCGATCGGCATTCAAAAACCGGCGAGGGCCAGGGCCGAACCCAGGCCGCACGCCAGCAAAAGCGCGCGCTTGAGCAGCTTGGCAATCTGTCCGGGCGCCGCAAAGAACCATGCGGCGACCAGTATGGCGGCAAGACCTCCCCAGAAGATCGCGACCAGCGGCAGGTCGTTGCCCAGCGTCTTGCGCAGGACAAATGCCAGGGCGAGGATCAGCGGCGAGCCCCAGACCACGGCATCCCACGTGGCGCGGATGCGCGGCCCCCCGATACCACGCCGCTCGCGCTTGCCCAGCCAGATATAGGTGCCCGTCGCGCAGATGGCCGTGAGCGCCATGCCAAGGATGAAATAGGCCATCTTGACCGGCAGGCCGCCGAAATTGCCGAAATGCAGATTATAGTTGGAGGCGGCCATCTGCCGGCCTGCGGGACCGTCGGAGATGCCGGCTCTGCCGATGAAGCGACCGGCCGCGTCGAAATTATAATATTCGCCGAACACCAGCCTGCGTTCGAAGGTGCCGACGATCTGAACATGCTGCCCGGCGGTCAGAGGGTCGTGCAGCGTCACATAGGTGAGGCGTTGGCCGGGATAATGTGCGGCCATATAGTCGAGCGCCGCGGCGATATTGGGCGCTGGCGCCGCCTTGGTATCGGGCTTGCCCTCGGGGCCGAAGATGGACGCATAGACTGCCTCCATATCGCCCTTGTAGCCCGTTGCGCCAATGCCATAGGCGGTGAGGCCTGCCGTGCCGATGAGCGCGCCGGTGAGCGAGATGGCGAGGATGAAGGGCAGCGTCCAGACGCTCATCCGGTTGTGCCAGTCGGCAAGGCCAAGGCCCCCCTTGTCGCGGGCTCGCAGGCGGAAAGCGTCGCGGAAGATGCGCGGATGGGCGATCACGCCGGAGAGCGAGAGCGTCAGCATCATGACGCCCAGAATGCCGACCAGGATGAAGCCGAACAGGCCCGGAATGTTGAGCATATAGTGAAGCTGGGCGAGGAAGTCGGACCAGGCGATCTCCTCCTTGCCCGCGATCTTGCCGGTCCTGTCGATATGCACGGCCTGCGTGTCGGTGGTGATGACCGTGCGCGGCAGCCCTTCCACGGGAAGGTGGACATAGAGATGGGTGGCAAGCGGCTTGCCTTTCTCGCGAGCGAGCACCGCCTCGATGCCGCGTTGCACCGCCTGCGGATCGATCGACGCCATTTCCGGCGCCCTGGGCTGCTCAATGCGCTGAAACTCCTGGTAGAAGACAGCGAGCGTGCCGGAGAGGCTGACGATATAGAGCAGCGCGCCGGCGAGCAGGCCGATGGCGGCATGCGCCGAAAGAGCGCGCTTCACTGTCGAGCTTTCAGGGGCGATGGTCGTCATGCGGACAATCCAAATATCAGAGCCAGCGCCCCCGGCACGGCCAAGATGCCGAGCGTCGCCCATTGGCGGATGCGGCGCTCCTCTATCAGGAGCGCATAGGCGAGGATCGACCAGGCAAGCGGCGTCACGAAGAAGCCCGTCACGACGGAATTGGCCTCGGCCGCGCCGGTCAGCGCCATGAGGCCATAGGCGGCGATGCCAAGTCCTGTCGAGACGATCATCGCCAAGATGACGACGATCAGGAAGGTCATCAGCCGCCGCCGGAGATGGAGCGGCTCGCCGCGTTCGGGCAGCATGCCGACACGCCTGTTCGAGGCCTTGGCATTGGCGGCGGCCGGCGACGTGATGGCGGCATGGCTGAGGATCAGCAGCGCCGCGCTCATGCCGACAAGCGACGCGACCGAGACGCCCCACGCGCCCGCGCCCCACCAGCCGGCCAGGACGCCGAGCAGGAACAAGCCCCAGCCCGCGGCATTCCACAGGCTGGAGCGCCGGTGCAGGGACCATGCATGGCGCAGCGCGGCACTCCCGCATGCCGCGCTGACGCCTGCGAGGATCAGAAGCGTGTCAGCCATCAGAAGCGATAGGTCGCGCCGACCGTGAAGTTCCGCGGGGCGCCATAGCGATATTGGCTATAGAAGCCGACCTGGCTGAAATAGGTCTTGTCGAGCAGGTTCTCGACATTTGCCTGGATCTCGACCTGGTCGGTGATGTTGTAGCGCGCCATCACGCTCACCAGCGTATAGGCGCCCTGCGTGAACCGGAAGGGCGCAAGCGTGACCGGGTTGGCGCCGGTCGAATAAGCCACGCCGCGATAGTTGACGCCGCCGCCAAGCGTCAGGTCGCGGCCGAGCACCGGGAAGCTGTAGGTGGTGAAGACCTTGAGCAATTTGCGCGGCTGGTCCGTGTTCGCCGGAGCGCCATTGCTGTAGTCCGCCCAGAACCGGCTATAGCTTGCGTTGACGTTCCAGCCGGGCAGCAGCTGGCCGGTCGCTTCAAGTTCGACGCCCTTGCTGGTGATGCCCTCGGCCGCGACATAGGTCTGCTGCGGCAGGCCGCCGCCGGGCGGCGTGACCATGATATCGGGCTGGCCGACATTGTCTTGCTTGATCTGGAACAGCGCGATGGAAGTCTGGAACTTGTCGCCGAAGAAGCTGCTTTTCAGGCCGATCTCGAAGGCATTGCCGTTCAGCGGGTCGAGTTGCCGCAGGTTGCGGTCGAGCAGGTTCTGCGGCTGGAAGATCCTGGTATAGCTTGCATAGAGGCGGTGGTTCGGCGTCACGTCCAGCAAGGCGCCGACATAGGGAATGAACACATCGTCATTGCCATAGTCGCTGGGACCGCTCCAGGCGAAGCCGGTCTGATGCCAGCTTGCCAGACGGCCGCCGCCGACGACCTTGAACGGATCGGCGATATTCAGGCGGACCGCGGCATAATAGCCGGTCTGTTTGATGCGCTCCTGCTCGTTGCGGACGGGCGTGGTGCCCCAGACCGGCTCTGGGAAGGGCACGCCGACCTCGCCCACGAGCGGAACATTGTTCGCCCAGTCGTTCAATCCTGCGCCCCAGGCCGGGTTGTTCCGAGTGTAGGGCGCCACAAAATTGTCGGTATGGCGATTGAGGATGCTGTGCAGCGCCCCCAGCACGACTTCATGATCGCGGCCGAACAGCGAGACCTCGCCCTTGAGCTGCCCGTCGAAGCTCTCCTGGACGCTTTCGCCGGTCGACTTGTAGGGATTGGAGGAATCGATCGTCCCCGTCGCCTTGTTCACATTGCCGTAGAGATACAGAAGCTGCGTGTCGCCGCTATTCTTCAGGCGATTGTAATTGACGGTCAGGCTCCAGCGCTCCCCAAACGCCTGGCGCACGGTCGCAAAGATATTCTGGTTGGTCGTGTTCCAATAGGTCCAGTCCGCCGCCGTGGTCTGCGAGCGGGGCAGAAATGTCGTCGTGCCGTCGCTGTAGAAGGTCGGCAGAGCGCCCCAGGTCGCGCCGCTCGGCTTAGTGTCCTGATGGGAGATGCCCGCGCGGACAAGCGTGGAATCGGTCACATCGGCTTCGACGACGCCGTAGAGCACCCACTTCTTCCTGTCCTGGATGTCGATATAGCTCTTCCCCCGCTCGTAGCGGCCGACGACGCGGGCGCGGACGCGGCCGTCCGGGGTGAGCGCGCCGCCCAGGTCGGCCGATAGGCGCCAGCTGTCCCAACTGCCGACGCCCGCATTGAGATAGCCCTTGAAGTCCGCGAAATCGGCATGCTTGCGGACGAGGTTGACCGACGCGGACGGATCGCCCGCGCCCGAGAGGAGGCCGGTCGCGCCGCGCACGATCTCGACCCGCTCGTAGATCGACACGTCGGCGCTGGTCTCGCCATTGGCGCCGGCCAGCGTCCAGGCCGCCGGCACGCCGTCGATCTGCGTATTGCGGATTTCGAAGCCGCGCGCATAGAAGCTGTTGCGCACGTCATCGACTTCGTTGACCGCCACGCCGACGCCGTTCTGGATCACGTCCTTCACGGTGATCAGGTTCTGGTCGAGGATGCGCTGGGCGGTCATGACGCTGACCGACTGCGGCGTCTCTCGCAGGGCGAGACCAAGGCCGGTCGCCGTATCGATGCTATGATCGAGCGTGTAGGTGCCCGTGACGACGATGGCGCCCTGGTCATCGCTGCCCGGCGCAGCCTCCTGGGCCTGCGCGGCTGCGCAAAAGCTCATGGCGACGCTGCCCAGCAGCAACGACTTGATCGACTTCAACGGAATACCCTTTCGTCTGCTTGTCTCTTTCGGAGGGCTGCCGCGTGATGATCCTGTCAGCACATGCGCAGGCGACCGAGTTCGAACGATCGGCTCTCTAAAATAAACGCGAATAACTCGCAATAGCATTTTTACGGTTGGATGCGGCGTCTGTTGAACCCGCAGCCTGCCGCCGCGCTTCTCCGCTGGACGATGAACCCATCCAGTTCATCTGCGTTACTGATGAGCAACAATCCTCCCGGAGTTACGGGACCACTTGCCAGCGAGGAGCCTGTTTGATGAAGCGCTACGCCTATGGCTGGATTACAGCCCTGTTCTTCCTGGTCTCGATCGCCGCTCACTGGATTTTCGGTTGGTACGCGTTCGTCGACGAGGCTCGAGAGCACGGCCAGCTAGTCGAGGTAGGCAGCTATCTGGTCGAGATGGGCCGCGACACATTCGAGAACTGGCAGTCGGAATTCCTCCAACTGATCTGGCAGGTCGTTGGCCTGGCCTATTTCCTGTATGTTGGATCGCCGGCCTCAAAGGAAAATGACGATCGTCTGGAGGCGAAGGTCGATGAGCTGATGAAGCTCGTCGGCGGCGAAAAGGCCGGGGCCATGATCGCCGCCATCGACGAACGCTATCTCCGGACCCATGGCCATGCCCAACCGCATGCACATGATGTCGGGCACGAGTGAATTGCGCATTCGCCTTGACGAGAAATGACGGAACGAGATTTCAGGCCCTCAAGCGACCAAAATTCCGGGCGGGCATGGACCTCAAGCGCTACGGACAGGGCAGATTTTCGAGTGGGCATGTCTCTCGCGAAGCGCGAGGATTTAGATCCGGACGATCAGTGTTCCGGCATTGCGCCCGTTGAAAATGTCGACGAACGCGTCGGGTATGCGCTCGAACCCGTCGCGCACGTCATAACGATTGCGCAGCCGCCCTTCAGCTTCCCATTGTCGTATCGATGCAATCGCGGACGCATAGTCGTCGGCATAGTCCCCGACGACAAAGCCCTGCATCCGGATTCGCCCATAGACCAGCTTCATCATATCCCTGGGTCCGGCGGCCGGTTCATTTGAATCATAGGCGGCCAATTGTCCGCAAAGCACGATGCGGCCATGGGGCGCCATCCGGTCGACCGCAGCCTGCAGCACGTCGCCGCCCACATTGTCGAAGAAGATGTTTATGCCGTCGGGACTGGCATGCTTCAAGGCCGATGGGAGGTCTGCCGAGCGGTGGTCGATGGCGACCTCCGCCCCGACATCCTCCTTCAGCCAACGGCATTTTTCCGGGCCGCCCGCCACCGCAATGACCCGGCAGCCAGCGATGCGGGCCATCTGGCACGCCATCGCGCCGACCGATCCGGCCGCGCCGGATACGAGCACGGTCATGCCGGGCTTTGGCTCCCCCACCGCGAAGAGGCCGAAATAGGCGGTCAGGCTGTTGGGCGAATAAAGCGTCATCGCGTCGACCGGATCCATCCAAGCCTCTATTGGCGTGACGGGGACGGCAGCCTCGTCCGGACGCAGGACGGCAAAGTCCTGCCAGGGCGCGACCGCCGTCAACCATTGCCCCACCGCAAAGCGCGGGTGGCGCGACGCCAGCACTTCGACCGCCGCCATGCCCCGGATCGGATCGCCGATGCCGATCGCGCCGCGATAGCTGCGTTCGGGCGGGTTCAGCCAGTTGCGGATCGTCGGCGCGCAGGAGATGATCCGCGTGCGGACGAGAATGTCGCCTTCCTGCAGGGCGGGCATGTCGAATGCCTGCTCCCGATAGGCGAAGTCACTGGCCCGCACCGTGCCTTCGGGCCTTTGCGCAAGCACCCAGGAGCGATTGAGGGTCACGACCCGTCGCCGAACCGCCGCCCCGCCTCCGCCAGCCGCACGAGCAGCGGCGCGGGGCGGAAGGTTTCGCCATGCACCGCCTCAAGCCGGCGCATCTCCACGACGATCCGGTCCAGCCCCACCTGATCGGCCCAGAAAAGCGGTCCACCGCGATAGACCGGCCAGTTATAGCCCAGCACGGCCGCTATATCGATGTCGGAGGCGCGCAGCGCGATGCCTTCCTCCAGGATCTTCGCGCCCTCATTGACGACAGGATAGAGCAGCCGCGCAAGCAGCGCCTCGTCGCCCGACGTGGGGGCATGCGCGACGCCCCGGGCTGCCGCCACCTCCTTTATCAGGCTGCCTGTCACGTCCGAAGGACGCGAGCGCCGCTTCTCGTCATAATCATAATAGCCCGCGCCGCGCTTCTGGCCCAGCCGACCGGCGGCGACCAGATCGCCCATCACGGTCCGTTCCGTCGCGTTCCGGCCGATGACGTCCAGCCCGACCAGATCCATCATCTGGAAATGGCCCATGGCAAAGCCATAATCGACGAGCACGCGGTCGATCTCCGCAATCGGCGTGCCTTCCAGCATCATCGCTTCGGCCTGGGCGCCGCGCGGAGCCAGCAGACGGTTGGCGATGAAGCCGTCGCACACCCCGCTCAGCACCGCCACCTTGCCGATCCGCTTGGCGAGCCGCATCGCCGTCGCGACCACGGGCTTGGACGTTGCCGCGCCTCGCACCACCTCCAGCAGGCGCATGACATTGGCGGGCGAGAAGAAGTGGAGACCCACGACCCATTCGGGCCGGCTGGTCGCCGCAGCGATGTGATTGAGGTCGAGGAAGGAGGTGTTGGACGCCAGGATGGCTCCCGGCTTGGCGATCCGGTCGAGCCTGGCGAAGATATCCGTCTTGACGTCCATGCTCTCATAGACGGCTTCGATGATGAGATCGGCCTCGGCAAGCGCGGCGAGGTCGAGACTGGGCGAGATCAGCGCCATGCGCTGTTCCACCTGCTCCGCCGTCATCCGCCCCTTGGCGGCCGTCGCCTCATAGTTGCGGCGGATGGTGGCGATGCCGCGATCCAGCGCTTCCTGGCTGGTTTCGACCAGCGTGACGGGGATGCCCGCGTTCAGGAAGTTCATCGTGATGCCGCCGCCCATCGTGCCCGCGCCGATGACGCCGACCGACCGGATGTCGATCGCGGATATGTCGGGACCGATGTCGGGAACGCGGGCCGCCTCCCGCTCTGCAAAGAAGACATGGCGCTGGGCGGCGGACTCCGGGCTGGCGACCAGCCGCTCGAACAGGGCGGTTTCCTTCGCCAGCCCCTCCTCGAAGGGGAGGGTCACTGCCGCCTCGACGGCCTCGATAATGGCGGCGGGTGCGACGAAGCCCTTGAACCGGCGCGCATGTGCGGCGGCGAAGGCGGTGAACAGGTCCGGGCGATCCCGATCGGCCTGGAGCGCGTCAGCCCGGTCACGTGTCCGCGGTTTCGCGCCGCCATCGGCCACGACGCGGCGCGCGAAGGCCAGCGCCTCTTCCGCCAAGGCCGCGTCGTCGACCACGGCATCGACCAGGCCGAGCGAAAGGGCTTCGGCCGCCTTGATCTGCCGCCCCGACGTGATGATTTCGAGCGCCGCCTCCGCGCCGACGATCCGGGGCACGCGCTGGGTGCCGCCCGCGCCGGGGAGCAGGCCCAGATGCACCTCCGGCAGGCCGACCTTCGCGCTCCGCGCCGCCACCCGATAGTGGCAGGCGAGCGCCAGTTCGAAACCGCCGCCAAGCGCCGTGCCGTGAATGGCGGCGATGACGGGCTTGGGCGCATCGTCCAGCATCGCGCAGAGGTCGGGCAAGGATGGCGGCCGCCAGGGCTGGCCGAATTCGGTGATGTCCGCGCCGGCGATGAAGGTCCGGCCGGCGCAGAGCAACAGGATGGCGCCAACCTCTTCGTCGCCGAACGCCTGTTCGAGTCCGGCCTGCAATCCCTGCCGCAGGGGCGCGGAGAGCGCGTTCACCGGCGGATTGTCGAGCGTGATCAGGGCGACGCCGTCGACGACGACGCTGGTTGCGGTCTTCTTCATGTCATGCGTCCTGTCTGGTGGGCGGCTCCGCGCGCCTGCGGGCGACCTCCTCCACGGCGATGGCGGCCATCGCCTTCTTGTCGAGCTTGCCGGTGGCGGTGACGGCCATCGCCTCGACCAGCACCAGATGTTCGGGCCATTTCTTGCGGGACAAACCCTGCTGCGAGAGATGGTCGAGCAGCGCGGGCAGGTCGATGCTCCCGTCATCCGTGCGCAGCCGGCAGACGGCGCAGGCCTGTTCGCCCAGTTTGCGTTCGGGCACCGCGACCACCGCAACTTCCGCGACGGCGGGATGGCGCAGCAGCGCTGCCTCCACCTCCGCCGGGTCGATGTTGAATCCGCCGCGAATGATCTGGTCCTTGATGCGGCCGACCACGCGGACGAAGCCGTCCTGATCGCGGACGATCTCGTCGCCGGTCAGGTAGAAGCCGTCGGGCGTCATGCGCTCCTGCCCCGCGCCCATGCCCTGCGCATAGCCCAGGAACAGCGAGGGGCCGCGCACGCCCGCCTGACCCCGGCTGCCGCGCGGCAGGGGGCGCAAATCGGCGTCGAACGCCTCCTCCTGCGTGCCGGGAAAGGGGATGCCGTCGAAAAGCTGACGGCGCTCCAACGAATGGGACGGATGGGTGGAGGCATGGCCCATGCATTCGGACATGCCGAACATGCGCAGCGCCTTGAGGCCAAGCAGCCGGTCGGCGTCCTCGATCAGTTCCGGCGTCATCGCGCTGCCGCCCACCGCCATGGCGCGAAGCGGCAGGCGACCGGTCCATTCGCCAAGCCGGGCGGCCTCCACCATCGTGAAAAGATGCGTCGGCACCGCAATCGCCCAGCCGCAGCCATAGCGTTCGGCCCGCCGCAGCGCTTCGGCGGGCACCCAGGGATCGACCAGCACCAGCGGATGCCCCAATGACAGCGCGAAATGCGCCGTGAAGGTGAAGCCGGGCGCACTGTCGAGCGGGACGATGCCCAGGATCGCGTCGTCCGGTTGCAGGCCCGCTATGGCTGCGCAGGCGCGGGTCGCATAGTTCAGCGCTTCGGGGCCATGCATCACCCCCTTGGGCACGCCGGTGCTGCCGGAGGTGAAGCCGATGAGCGCGGTGTCGCGATCGCGGGGGTCGCTCGATCGTCCGCCGACAGCAGCGAAAATATCGGGCAGGGCGCTGCCGGCTCCGCTCACCTTGACGACATGGCCGAGCGAGGATTCGAGCAAGGCAAGGTCGCCCGCTCCGAGCTTTGGCGATACGGGGCAGAAGATCGCCTGCAGCGACGATATGGCGAGCGCCGTGGCGATTGTCGCGGGGCTTTTGTGCGCGGTGACGAGGACGCGGTCGCCCGGCTCTACGCCTGCCCCTTTCAGCAAGGCCGCGATTTCAATCGCCTGCTCCCGCAATTCCCCCCGGCTCCACAGGCGGTCGTCGCAATCCGCCAGGGCAAGCGCGTCCGGTTGGGCGTCGGCACGGCGGGCGAATTGCGGCCAGAGCCGCTCGGCATCCCATTCGAACGACGGATGGCTTTGCTCCTCAGGCAAGGGATTGGCCTCCATCGACCAGGAAGGTCTGGCCCGTGATGAAGCTGCCCGCGTCCGACGCCAGCAGGGCGAGCGTGCCCGCCACCTCCTCCGGGCGGCCGAAGCGGCGCATCAATATGCCCGCCCGCGTCCTTTCCTGAATGGCGGGATCGAGCGTTTCGGTCATCCCGGTCTCGATGGAGCCCGGCGCGATGGCGTTGACGCGGATGTTGTGGCCGGCCCATTGGGCGGCGAGATCGCTCGTCAGGTGGACGATCGCCGCCTTGCTGGTGGTATAGGGGACGACCTGCCCCGCGTCCGGCTGGTAGGACAGGAATGCGCCGACCGACGCGATGTTGACGATCGCGCCGCCACCTTGGGCGATCATATGGCGCGCGGCGTGGCGGCAGGCGAGGAAGGTGCCGGTCACATTGACGTCCATCACCTTCTGCCAGCCCTTGAGCGGGATGTCCTGCGGCAGTCCCCACCAGGACGCGCCTGCATTGTTGATGAGGATGTCGAGTCCGCCCAGCCGGTCGATCGTTCCCGCGACCGCCGCCTCCACTGATGCCTCATCGGCGATGTTGCAGGAAAGGCCGACGGCCGGAACTCGGAACCGCTCGGCTATGCCGGCCGCCAGATCGGCGCAGTCGGCCTCCGTGCGGGAGGCGAGGGCGACGGCGCAGCCAAGGTCCGCCAGCGTCGCGGCCATGGCTTCGGCCAGCGCGCCGCGTCCGCCGGTGATGAGCGCGCGCTTGCCGTCCAGACGGAATTGCGCGGCGGTGAAACCGGGGTTCCAGTCAGCCATGATCGTCTCCGGCAAGCAGATCGACCTCATCGGTGATGAGGATGATGCGCCGACCGCCCATGCCCTTCGTCTGGGCGGTCGCCGCCTTCCATTCGGGCGAGGCGAAGGCGGCGTCGAGCGCCGCCTGGTCGGCGAAGGTCAGCACGGCGTGACCGTCCCAGCCCGGCGCTTCGGGATTGTCATAATCCTTCGTCACCGCGCCGTGCCGATAGGCTATCAGCCCCGGCAGCACCCTGGCGGCGTCGGCATGCGGCCCGCGCCACCAGCTGGTGAACTGCTCCTGCGTCCAGTCCTGCGGCCGGCTGGCCAGGACGACCATGCTGACCGCCATGGTTTACTTGCCCGTCCAGACCGGCTGGCGCTTTTCGAGGAACGCCGCGACGCCTTCCTTCGCATCGGCGGAGTGATGCACGACGTTGCAGGTCATCGTCTCCAGCGTGATGAGCGAATTGGTGTCGGCGTCCATGCCGCGATTGACCGCCATCTTGGTCATCCACATGCAGAAGGGGCTCTTGTCGATCAGCGGCGCGCAGAAATCCTGGATCAACTGCTCCAACTGGTCGCTGGGCGCCGAGGCATTGCACAGACCCCATTCGACGCATTCCTTGCCGGACAAGAGCTTGCCGGTCAGCATCAGTTCCTTCGACTTGCGCATGCCGATATAGCGCGGCAGGCGATAGATCGGGCCGGCGCCGCCGAACAAGGCGCGGCGGATGTGGAAGTCGCCGATCTTGGCGTCGTCGGCGGCGATGCCGAAGTCGCAGGAGATGAAAAGCTCGAACCCGCCGGCAACCGCATAGCCCTCGACGCAGGCGATGGTCGGCTTCTTCATGTTGTAGATCTTGTCATAGGTGCGCGCCGAGTCGATCGCGAGCTGAAGCGAGGTGCTGGTTTCGTGCAGCACCGGACCCACAAGCTGCCCAAGATCCGCGCCGGCGCAGAAGGTGTGGCCGCGACCGCGGAACACGACGGCCAGCACCGAATCGTCCTCGGCCGCCTTGTCCACCGCTGCTTCAAGATCACGCAGAAGCTGGGGGCTGACGCAATTCTTCACATGGGGACGGTTGAGCCAGATCGTGCAGATGCCGTTATCGGCCACTTCATATTGGATGACGTCCTTTTCCGGTTCCATGTAACTCTCTCCTTGGCAAAGATGTGAAAAGATCGGTCGTTTTCAGCGGGCGATGCCGCCTTCTTCGGGCGGGGCAAGCATGCCGCCCACCGCCATCCAGGCGGCGATCCCCGCCGACGGAATGGCGCAGAGCACCGCTTCGGCAATTTCCTCGTCGCTCGCGCCTGCATTGCGCGCGCCGCGCACATGGGTCGCGGCCATGGGACTGTATCCGGCCGCCAATATGGCGAGCAGGAGCAGTTCGCCATATTTGGCGGACAGCGGGTTGGCGTCGATGCTGCCCCGCCGCATGAGATAATAGGCGTCCGCCGCTTCTGGCGCCAGGCGCATTAACGCGCCGAGCGGCGCCGGGATGTTCCCTGCCCAATAGGCCCGGAAATTGGCTTCCGCCTCTCCCTCCGCCGCCTTGGGCAGGGGTTGCGGGTCCGGCGCCTGGGCGTCGCCGAAACTCTCCTTGATGATCTGCGCGAAATCGAGCGCCGCAGCCTCGCCGCGGAGGCTGGACAGCACGATGAGGCCAGCGGTCGCCTCCTTCGATGTCAGGCCCAGCGTTACGCCGCGTTCCAGTTCCCGGCGCGCCAGGGACAAATGGCGGCGATCGACGGCAGCCACCGCTGCGAACAGCGCTTTCAGACGAGCGGGCACCGCGCCGTCCGACTCGATCACCGATCGGAAAATGTCATATCCTGCAAGCGTGTACGGCGCATAGCACCGCAACAGGGCGACTTCCATGAGTGGGCTGTTCGTCATCGCTTGCTCTCCTGCGATCCAGATGATCGACCGACTGGTCGGGCGTCAACCAAAAATTTCTCTCCTGACCAGTTTGACAGCCGACCAGTCGGTCGACTACTTATCACTCGACCGATCGGTCGGGTGAGTATTATAACATGAGCAGGCCGGCTCGAATCCGGCGGCATATCTGGAGCGGATGCGTGGATTTCGAACAGTCGGCCAAATCCAGGGAATGGATGGAGCGCGTAAGGGCGTTCATGGAGGAGCATATCGTTCCTGCCGTTCCGGTCTATCACCAACAGTCCGCCGCGATCGACCGCTGGACCGAGATCCCGCCCGTGTTCGACGAACTCAAGGACAAGGCGCGGCAGGCGGGGCTGTGGAACATCTTCATGCCGCCATCTGAGCATGACGACGAATTTTTCACCAGCGTCGGCCTGACCAACGTCGAATATGCGCCGATCGCCGAGCTGATGGGGCGGATTTCCTTCGCCAGCGAGGTGTTCAACTGCATGGCGCCGGACACCGGCAATTTCGAGGTGCTGCATCGCTATGGCACGGCCGAGCAGAAGCAACGCTTCATGGTGCCGCTGCGCGACGGGAAGACCCGGTCCGCCTTCCTGATGACCGAACCGGCCGTCGCTTCTTCCGATGCGCGGAACATCCAGACCGACATTCGCCGCGACGGAAGCGACTATGTCATCAACGGCCGGAAATGGTGGTCGTCGGGTGCGGGCCACCCACGCTGCGACTTCTTCATCCTGATGGGCAAGACCGACCCGGATGCCGCGCCCTACCGGCAGCAATCGATGATCCTGGTGCCGCGCGACACGCCCGGCGTGACGCTTGTGCGGCATCTGCCCGTCTTCGGTTACGACCACGCCCCGCACGGGCATTTCGAGGTCGCGCTGGAGAATGTCCGCGTGCCGGCGGAGAATATGCTGCTCGGCGAAGGCTGTGGCTTCGAGATCGCGCAGGGGCGCCTTGGCCCTGGGCGCATCCACCACACGATGCGCAACATCGCGACGATGGAAGTCGCGCTGGAGAAGATGTGCCGGCGCCTCCTTTCGCGACGGGCCTTCGGCAAGGCGATCGCCGAACATTCGGTCTGGGAGGAACGGATCGCCCGCGCCCGTTGCGAGATCGAGATGGCGCGCCTGCTGTGCCTGAAGGCGGCACATATGATGGACACGGTCGGCAACAAGGCTGCCCGCGCCGAAATCGCGATGATCAAGATCGCCGCTCCCAAAATGGCGCAGCAGATCGTCGACGATGCGATCCAGGCGCATGGCGGCGGCGGCGTCAGCGACGATTTCGGCCTGGCCGAACTTTGGGCGAACACCCGCATCGTGCGCCTGACGGATGGACCCGACGAGGTCCATGAACGCCAGCTCGCCCGGATGGAACTGGCCAAATATGCGGAAGGCGCAGCGTCGTGAGTACCGCGCAGCCCGCCGCGACGATCGGATCGACGGTCGATGTCGCCGTCAACAGTGCGTTCGACGAGACCCGTCTTGCCGCTTATCTGGCGGGCCGGATCGCCGATTTTTCCGGACCCATGCGCGTTCAGCGGTTCGAGGGCGGACAGTCCAACCCGACCTTCCTTCTGTCGACGCAGGACCAAAGCTACGTCCTGCGGCGCAAGCCCGCGGGCATATTGCTGAAGTCCGCCCATGCGGTGGATCGCGAATATCGCATCACCATGGCCCTGCACGAAGCCGGCCTGCCGGTGGCCGCGCCGCTGCTGCTCTGCGAGGACGAAGATGTGATCGGCAGCATCTTCTATGTGATGCGCTACGTTCCGGGCCGCAGCTTCTGGGATCCGCGCATGCCGGGCCTCGACCGCGCGGAGCGCGCCGCCATCTACGATTCCGCCAATGAAACGCTTGCCCGCCTGCATCTGGTCGACTTCGCGGCGCTCGGGCTTGCCGACTATGGCAAGCCGGGCAATTATTTCGCGCGGCAGATTTCGCGCTGGTCGCGGCAATATGATGCCTCGCGCACCCGCGACATCCCGGAGATGGACCGGCTGATAGACTGGCTGCCCGGCGCGATTCCAGCCACAGAAGAACACACCACGATCATCCATGGCGATTATTCCTTCCATAACCTGCTGGTCCACCCGACCGAGCCGCGCGTTTCCGCCGTCATAGACTGGGAACTGTCGACTCTGGGCGATCCGCTCGGCGACCTCACCTATCATATGATGGAGTGGTTCAGGCCGGAGGGCGTGGACGTGCGCGGAACCTTGCGCGGCGCTGATCTTGCCGCGCTCGGCATTCCCACCGCTGAAGACTATGCCCGGCGCTACTGCGAGCGGACCGGCCTTCGCGGCGATCCGACGCACCCCTTCTACCGCGCCTTCAACCTGTTCCGGGTGGCCGCCATTTTGCAGGGCATAGCCGGCCGGGCGCGCGACGGCGTGCAGACAGCAAGCAATGCCGGCGACATCGTCACGCGGATCGAACCGCTCGCCAAGGCCGCCTGGCTGGCGGCGCAGGAGGCTGGCGCGCGCTGATCTGCTCACAGGATGGAAGAGATTTCTGGGCGAAAGACAAAATGGCCCTAATCAGAGGGAGAGAGATGATGACAAGGTTCAAGATTGGCCGAGTAGCGCTCCTTTCGGGATGCGCGTTTGCCGGGATCATCGTGCCGGCCCATGCGCAAACGGCGGCGACGGCAACGGCCGAAGCGCAGTCGGCGGAGGATGCCGGCGCGCCTTCCGCGCAAGACATCATCGTCACCGGAACGCGCGTCGTGCGCGACGGCTATAACCAGCCGACGCCCGTCACCGTCGCGCCCACCACGGAGCTGGAGAAGGCGACCCCCACCAACCTTGCCGACGCGATCAACAAGTTGCCGCAATTCGCCAACTCCGTCAGCCCGCAATCCAACAGCCAGTTGCAGGGCAACAGCGGCGAGCATGGCAATCTGCTCAACCTGCGCGGCGTCGGCCCGACGCGGGCGCTGATCCTGCTCGACGGCATCCGCGTGCCGCCCACGACATTCCGCGGCGCGGTGGACGTCAACACGATCCCGCAACTGCTGATCCAGCGGGTCGACGTCGTGACCGGCGGCGCATCCGCCGTCTACGGCTCCGACGCCGTCAGCGGCGCGGTGAACTTCGTCCTCGACAAGAAGTTCACCGGGGTGAAGGGCGTCGCGCAGCGCGGCGTGTCCACCCGCGGCGACCTTGGCAACTACCGCATCGGCATTGCGGGGGGCATGAGCTTTGCAGGCGATCGCGGTCATGTCCTCGCCTCGGTCGAGCGCTTTCACAGCGATGGCATCAAGCGCAGCGCGCGCATCTACGGTGACGACGCCTATGCGGCCGTGGGTTCGGTCCCCGGATCGACCGCCGCTCCGGGCCGCGAGGCAAATCCGTTCATCTTCCTGCCGAACCTGCGCTTCACGACGAACGACTATAATAACGGCATCATCACGGCGAGCACGGTGCCCGCGCTCGTCAACACTATCTTCCTGCCCGGCGGCGCGGTGCGTCCGATACAGCGCGGCACGCCGACCGGCACGCCGGGCACCAATGTGGGCGGCGACGGCCTCTACATTCCCGGCTTCAACCAGTTGATCGCGCCGCTGACGACGACCCAGGGCTTTGGCCGGCTGGCCTACGACCTGACCGATGGGCTGACGGCGCATGTCCAGGGCAGCTACTCGCGCAGCGTCACCAGCTACGACACGCAGGCCCAGTCCGTGCTGGGTTTCCGCTTCTTCAGCGGCAACGCCTTCCTGGACCCGGCGGTCCAGGCGCAAATGGGGCCGAATGACAACTTCACCGTCTTCCGCTTCATCGCCGAGCAGGGACCGATCCCGACGCGGGAGGCGACCAACGCCTATCTCATCAATGGCGGCCTTGAGTGGAACCTGGGCGGATGGAACATCACCGCCGACTATACCCATGGCAAGTCCGTCACCAAATTCGCCCAGACGCAGGTGGAAATTCCGAAGCTGGCAGCGGCGCTGGACGCGGTTCGCGGACCTAACGGTTCGATCGTCTGCCGCGTCACGCTGACCAACCCCGGCCTCTATCCGGGGTGCACGCCGCTCAATGTCTTCGGCGCGGGAACGCCCTCCGCCGCCGATCTGCAAACCGTGCTCGGCGTATCCCGCTACCGCGCCATGAACTCGACCGACGACTTCGTCCTGTAGGCGCGCGGGGACGTTTTCGAGCTTCCGGCAGGCCCGGTCACGGTCGCCATCGGCGGGCAATATCGCAAGCAGAAGCTGGACCTGACGTCCAATTCCGATCCCGCCGTGCCCATCGACTTCACCGGGCTGCGGGGCATTCCGGCCAATCGCATGACCCGCTTCAACAACACCAATGTCGGCTCGGCCTTCGGCAAGCTGAATGTGAAGGAGGTGTTTGCAGAAGCGCAGGTTCCGATATTCAAGGGCCAGCCCCTTGCCGAGGAATTGAGCCTCAACGGCGCTTTCCGCCTCACCGACTACAGCACCAGCGGAAGCGTCAAGACCTGGAAGGTCGGCGCGGTCTACAAGCCGATTGAGGACGTGATGTTCCGCGTCACGCGCTCTCGCGATATTCGCGCGCCCTCGCTGTTCGAACTGTTCGCGGGCGTTCAGACCGCGCCGGTGAACTTCAACGACCCTCACACGGGCCAGCCGGGTTCGATCCGTCAATTCAGCGGCGGCAATCCCAACCTCGATCCCGAAACCGGCGACACGTTCGCCGCGGGCGTGGTCCTCAGCCCCAGTTTCCTGCCCGGCTTCGACGTTTCGGTCGATTATTACGACCTCAAGATAAAGGGCGCCATCGCCACGCAGGGGCTGAACGATGTCGTCAACGAGTGCGAAACGTCGAACGGCACGTCGCCGACATGCGCTCTTATCGAAAGGCCGCTGCCGTTCAGCGATCGCTCACCCGCCAACTATCCGATTTCGGTGAGCCTCATCACGCAGAACATCAGCTTCCTGCGCACCAGCGGCCTCGACATCACCATGTCGTACCGAACCAAGCTGGGCGATGGCGAACTCGCGCTGCGCGCCTTCGCCAACTATCTCGACCGCTACAAGTCTCAGACCAATTCCATCGCGCCGGTGATCGATTATGCCGGCCATGGCGTCAACAGCCAGACGGGCTATGCCTATCCCAAGTTCAGGGGCACGCTCAGCGCCAATTACACCAATGGCGGCCTGACGCTGTTCGTGCAGGAATCGATGATCGGCAAGGTGACCATCGGCAACCTCAAGAACGATCCGACGTCCTTTTATGCTGTCCCGGCGATCAAGCCGGTCTTCTATACCGACGCCACGGCATCCTATAAGTTCGACGTCCGCGGAGAACCGGAGCTGTTCGTGACAGCCACCAACCTGTTCGACCGCAAGCCGCCGCTGGTGGCCGCGGCCGCCGCGCCGGGCCTTCTCTATCCGACGCTGTTCACGCTCTACAACGTCGCCGGGCGCACGCTCACGGCGGGGGTTCGTTTCAAATTCTGAGGGATTGCCAAGCGGACCACCGGCGAGGGAAGTTCGATAATTCGGGGAGGCCCGCCCAAAGCGGGCCTCCCTTCAATCAAAGAGCCTTTAAAGAGGTAGTCGCATGAACAGCCCTCCCATCGGACTTACCGCCCCGCCGACGACCTCCGCCGCCGGGTTGCGCCGGACGATGCTGGTCATGCTGGGGCTGGTGTCGATGTTCAACTATATCGATCGCACGGTCCTGTCGGTGCTTCAGGAACCGATCAAGCGCGAGCTGGGGCTGAGCGACGGCCAGCTCGGACTGCTCACCGGCCTTGCCTTCGCGCTGTTCTACGCGACGCTGTCCGTTCCCATCGCGCGGCTGGCGGACCGCTTCAATCGCCGCAACATCATCGCCGCCTCGCTCGCCACCTGGAGCGGCATGACCGCGCTTTCGGGCCTGGCGACCGGCTTCGGCTCGCTGGTCGCGTTCCGCATCGGCGTCGCGCTGGGGGAAGCCGGTTCCGTGCCCGCTTCCCATTCCATCATCGCCGATTACTACCCGCCCGAAAAGCGGGTCACGGCGCTCGCCCTGTGGGGACTGGCGCTCCCGGCCGGGATCATGCTCGGCTATGCGTCGGGCGGCTGGATCGCCGCCGCGCTGGGGTGGCGTCTCGCCTTCGGGGTGATCGGCGTCGCAGGGCTGGCCCTGGCGCCGCTCGTCCTGCTGCTCGTGCGGGAACCTGCGCGGACGGGGTCCGGCCTTTCAGCGAGAACGGAAAAAGCGCCGCCCCTCGGCGAAGCCATGCGCTTCCTGTGGCGGCTGCGGACCTATCGCTACATGCTGATCGGCACGACCCTCCATGCCTTCGCCCAATATGCGATGATGAGCTGGTCCGCGCCCTTCTACATGCGCGTCCACCAGATGCCGCTTGCCGACGTCGCCTCCTGGCTGGCGCTGATGAACGGGCTGGGCGGCGGTATCGGCATCTATCTGGGCGGCCGCCTGTCGGACGCGGCGGGATCGCGCAATCCGGCGGGCCGCGTCTGGGTGAGCGCCGCCGCGATGCTCCTGATGGTCCCCGCCGCGCTGGTCCAGTTCCTGATCCCTTCGCTGACCGCATCGCTGGCGTTCGGCTTCCTGGCGACCATGCTGATGTTCTTCTATTACGGCCCGATCATAGGCGTCCCGCAGTCTGTCGTCCCGACGCGCATCCGGGCATTGACCTCGGCCGTGACCCTGCTGGTTTTCAACCTGTTCGGGCTGGGCCTGGGGCCGGCGGTGACGGGGTTCCTCAGCGATCATCTGGCAGCGGCGGACGGCATGCAGGACACATCGCTGCGTTACGCGCTGTCGGCCGTGGTGCTGTTCTCGCTCGCGGGCGCCGGCAGCATCGCCTGGGCATCCCGCTTCTACGCGGGAGATCTCAAGGAGCATTGAACCTTCCATGCCGCCAGTCCGTTCTCTGATGCTGTTGTTCGCCTCTCTGCTGAGCGTCGTTGCCCAGCCGCTCCAGGCAGGGCCGCTCCAGAACGCGACGAACACGCGGCAGATATTTGCCGGCGCAAGCACCGACCCTTACACGCTGGCCGTCCGCGCCACTGTCTGGGGCTACCCCCTGGTTCGGGCGGCGCAGTTGCGGCAGAAGGCAACCCAGCCGGAGCATCCTTTCGCACCTCGCCCGACGACGCTCGCCACCGCGCCGATCAACCGGATTGGGCAGGCGCGCGACCTTGCCGGACCCGACACGCGGATCGGCGTCGCGCCGAACAACGACACGCTCTACAGCCTCGCCTTCCTGGACATGCAGGCAGGGCCGTTTCAGCTCGACACGCCGGACTTCGGGACACGCTACTATGTCTTTCAGTTCGGCGACGCCGACAGCGAGACGCGGCAATCCTATGGTCAGAGCAGCCATGGCGGGCGGCTTCCGCCGATCTTCATCGTCGGGCCGGACTATCGCGGAGAAATCCCGAAGGGCGTAAAAGTCGTCCGCAGCGCGCAGCGCTACCTCATGGTGGCGGGACGCATCCTCGTCGACGGATCGCAGGACCTGCCGAACGTACATCGCCTTCAGGATGCGATAAGGCTGCGCCAATGGTCTGAGAGGGGACGCCTGACCGAAGCGCCGATAACATCGCAGCGCGCCCTGGCAGGCGACAGGAAGGACGTGCCCGATGGCCTGAAGCTCCTGGCCAGCCTGGGCACGGTGCTTGAAGACTGGCGCGTATCGAAAGAGGATGCCGGCCTGGTCGCATCCCTGCGCCGGATCGGCCTCACCGTCGAAAACGGCTTCCGCTACGCGCATCTGCCGCCGGACGAGCGTGCAGCCATCGAGCGTGGCGTCGCCGATGGCCTTGCCATCATTCGGGAGAAGACGCGTCATCTCGGCACGCTTTCGGGCGGCTGGTCGACCAGCTATGCCGGCTCCCGCTTCGGCCGGGATTTCCTGTTGCGCGCAGCCGTGGCGATGGACCAGATCTATGTGCTGGACAAGGGCGAAGCGCTTTATCCGGTCGCCCATCTCGATGCGCAGGGGCGACAGCTCGACGGTCGGAACAACTACGCCCTGTGCTTTCGCAAGCAGGATCTGCCGCCGGTGGACGGCTTCTGGTCCATCACGCTTTATTATGAGAAAGGTTTTCTGGCCGCCAATCCGATCGATCGCTACTCGATCGGCGACCGGACGCCGGGCCTTGCCTATGGGCCGGACGGATCGCTTCGCCTTCTCATCCAGAATGACGATCCCGGCGCGGACAAGCGGGCGAACTGGCTGCCCGCTCCGCGCGAACCATTTATGCTGATGATGCGCCTTTACCGGCCCAAGGCAAAGGCGGCGGAGGGGGGATGGCATCCGCCAGCCATCCAGCCGATTGCCATAAACGTCCCGCCTGCCTCAGGAGGCTGTGGGGCGCCCTAGGCTGTATCGACATTCAGAAGATGGCGAGCCGAAAATGGCGATTTTCCGTGACCCGGCGCGCAGCCTACTCAAAGTAGGTGAGCACCGGAAGCACGGAAATTGAAGCGAGGCACGTGACTCGCTTCAACCATTTGCAGGCCGTCAGGGCTGAATGTCGATACAGCCTAGCATCAGGCCACGGTCCGGCCATTGTCGATGACGATCTCCGCGCCGTTCAACCGGGCCGACTCATCCGACACCAGGAACAGGACCAGGTCGGCGACATGCTCCGGCTGTCCTTCGTGCTTGCGGGCGGCTTCGCGCAATTCGGGCGCGGCGAAGCGATAGGCTTCGCGAACCATCTGCGTATCGTGCGATCCGGGGAGAACCACATTGGCGCGAACGGGATAGCCCTGCTGCTGGCAATGCACGATCAGGCTGCGCGTCATGGAGAGCACGGCGCCCTTCGCCGCGCTATAGGCGAACACGGCCGGATTGCCCCGGATCGCGGCCACCGACGCGATGTTGACGATCGATCCCGCGCCGCTGGCCGCCAGCGCCGGCAGGCAGGTCTTGCATCCCAGGAACGTCCCTTCCGCCGAAACGGCCATCACGCGGCGGAATGCCTCCAGCGACGACTGCTCGACCGTTTCAAAGGCGGCAATGCCCGCATTGTTGACCAGCGCATCGAGCCGGCCATAGGCCTGCATGATTTTCGTCAACGCGGCCTGCCATTGCGCTTCGCAGGTCACGTCCAGGCGGAGCGCCATCGCTGTCGGAAGCATGTCGGCGACCTGCTGCGCTTCCTCCTCGTCGACGTCGGCGACGATCACCCGCGCGCCCTCGCGCGCCAGCGCCTCGGCATCGGCCTTGCCCAGCCCGTGCGCCGCGCCGGTGATGAGGACGACCTTTCCTTCAACCCTGCCTTTCATCGCCATGGCCGATCCCGTCACGCCGCCAGGGCGACGCGAGCCGCTATTCCCCCGCCATGGAGGCGCGACAGCAGCAGCACGCGGCGCAGCCCTCGCCCGACCGCGAGTTCATCGGTCACGCCCATGCCGCCATGCAACTGCACTGCCTCCTCCGCGAGTTTCAAGGCAGCGTCGGCAATATAGGCCCTCGCCGCCGTCACGGCCCGGACCCGCGCTTCCTCCTCGGCCAGGGCCGCCTTCAAAAGCAAGGATCGGGACTGCTCCAACCAGGTGTACATCCGGGCGCAGCGATGCTGGACGACCTGAAAGCTCGCGATCGGCTTGCCGAACTGGTGGCGCTGCCTGACATAATCGACGGTCAGGTCGAGCAAGCTCGCCATCGCGCCCACTAACTCGGCGACGATCGACAGGCGGGCCAGGGCTTGGGCCTCCGCCCACATGCCCGCCGGAACGGTGAGCGGCTGGGCCTGCACCGCATCGAATCGCACATGGGCCGCCATGCTGCCGTCGACCAGGCGAACCGGCGTCCTGCGGACTCCGCTGTCCTGCCCGTCGACGAGCATAAGCGCGCCTGCCTCGGTCTCCACGACAAAGGCGGCGGCATTCATGCCGTCCCGGACAATGGCCGCCGATCCGCGGAGCCTTCCGTCCACAAGCGCGCCACCCGGCGCGAATGCGAGCAGGGCGTCCCCCTGCATCAGCCTGTCGCCCCATTCTTCGGCGGCGGCACTGCCAGCGATGGCCCGGCCGCACAGCAGGATGGCCTCGGCCAGCGGGGTGATCGCAAGGGCGCGCCCCATCTCTTCGGAGACGATCATCACCTCCGCCGCGCCGCCGCCCAGGCCGCCTGCCTGCTCCGGCGTCAGCAGGGCGAAAAGGCCGAGTTCCCCCAATGCGCGCCAGTCGTCGGGAGACATCGGCCCTTTCGCCATGGTCGTCGCGTCATATCGGTCCGCCAGAAAACGGCGGACCATGTCGCGGACCATCGCCTGCTCATCGCTGAGCGCGAGGTTCATGGCTCAGAGCACCTCGATGATCGAGGCGTTGGCGATGCCGCCGCCTTCGCACATGGTCTGGAGACCGTAGCGCTGGCCCCGCGCCTTCAGCGCATGGATCAGCGTCGCCATCAGCTTCGTGCCAGTGGCGCCGAGCGGATGGCCGAGCGCGATGGCGCCTCCGTTGACGTTCAGCCTCTCCGGGTCGGCGTCGAGCGCCTTCATCCATGCCATGGGGATCGACGCGAAGGCCTCGTTCACTTCGAAAAGATCGATGTCCTTCATCGTCATGCCGGCGCGGTCGAGAACCCGCCGCGTCGCCGGGATCGGCTCCTCCAGCATGATGACCGGGTCGCCCGCCGTCACCGCCAGGTTGACGATGCGGGCGATGGGTTTCAGGCCATGCGCCCTGACGGCGGCTTCGGACGCGACGAGCACGCCGCTCGCGCCGTCGCAGATCTGGCTCGCGGTCGCCGCGGACAGCGTGCCGCCCTCGCTCAGCAGCTTGACCGAACCGATCGACTCCATCGACGCATCGGCGCGGACGCCTTCGTCGCGGTCGTGGATCGCCTGCTCTCCTTCCGCCGTGACGACGGGCACCGGAACGATCTCGGCGTCGAACGCGCCTGCATTCATGGCCGCCGCCGCTTTCCGGTGGCTGGCGAGCGCGAACCTGTCATGGTCGTCGCGGGTGAAGCCATATTTGTCGGCGATCATCTGCGCGCCGTGGAACTGGCTGAACATCTCCACGCCATAGCGCTTCTGGATCGCCTCGGAGAAGGGGTTGGCGCCGATGCCGCCCGCCTTGGCCAGCGTGATGGGGGAGCCCATCGGCACGCGCGTCATGCTTTCGACGCCCCCTGCGATCACGATGTCCTGAAGGCCCGACATGACCGCCTGCGCCGCGAAATGCACGGCCTGCTGGGACGAGCCGCACTGCCGGTCGATCGTCACCGCCGGCACGCTGTCGGGCAGGCTGGAGGCGAGCACGATGTTGCGGCCGAAGGCGAAGGTCTGCTCGCCCACCTGGCTGACGCAACCGATGATCACATCGTCGATCGCGGCCGGATCGACACCGGCGTCGGCGACCAGAGCGTCCAGCACCAGAGCGCCAAGATCGGCGGGGTGCCAGCCGGCAAGGCGGCCGTTGCGGCGGCCCCCGGCGGTGCGGCGAGCGGAAACGATATAGGCTTCAGGCATGATGCATCCTTCTTGTGTCTAAAGGCCGAGCGCGGCCTTCGCGATGAGTGTGAGCTGGATTTCGCTGGTGCCGCCGAAGATCGACCAGGCGCGGGCGTTGAGGTAGCGGGCGGCCGCGACCTGCGCTTCAGGCGAACCGATGGGTGTGGGCATGGCCTCGCCGTAAAAGGGACGCTCGACCGGCAGTTGAAGACCGGCGAGGCCGAAGGCGTCGACCGCCAGCGCCTCCACGCCCTGCCGGATCTCGGACGCCAGCAGCTTGGTGGTCAGGCTGCGTGGGTCGGGCGCGGCGCCATGCTCGATCTCGATCAGCGTCCGCAGTTCGGTCATCTCCAGCGCTTCCGCTTCCAGTTGAAGCCAGACGGCGCGGTCCGCCAGTTCGCCGGTCAGCGGCCCCATCGATGTGCGCAACCGGGCAAGATCGGCCAGGATCGCCGGGGCGAAGCTGGACCCGCCCCGCTCATTCTCCAGCAGGAACTTGGCGATAGACCAGCCTTGCCCCTCTTCGCCGACACGGTCCGAGACCGGCACGCGCACCTCGTCGAGGAAGACCTCGTTCAACTCGTGATCGCCCGATGCGCTGAGGATCGGCTTCACCGTCACGCCGGGCAGCGCCATGTCGATCAGCAGGAAACTGATGCCCTGTTGCGGCTTCACATGCGGGTCGGTGCGGACCAGGGCGAACAGCCGGTTCGCATAGTGCGCCTGCGTGGTCCAGATCTTGTGGCCCGACACGACATAATGGTCGCCGTCGCGCACGGCGCGGGTCCGCAGGCTCGCGAGGTCGGAGCCGGAGCCGGGCTCCGAAAAACCCTGCGCCCAAATATGCTCGGCCGTGCGCAGGCGCGGGAGATAATGGTCCTTCTGCGCCGGGGTGCCATAGGTGTAGAGCACCGGCCCCACCAGCTTCAGGCCCATGCCGGGCAGGACCGGAGCGTTTGCCTCCGCGCATTCCTTCTCGAAGATCCAGCGCTGGACAGGCGTCCATCCCGGCCCGCCTGCATGGTCCGGCCAGTGATAGACCAGCCATCCCTTCGCTTCCAATATCGCCTGCCATTCGCGTGCGATATCGGGCTCTGCGAAGACGCCGGACGTCAGCGCGGCCCCGCGCCGAAGCTTGGGCGAGAGCGATGCGGCGAGGAAAGCGCGCACCTCCTCGCGGAAGGCGCGCTGCTCTGATGTAAGCGCCAGGTCCATGGCCTCAGCGCTCCACGATGGCGACAGCGGACACGCCCGGCGCGCCATAGACATGGCTGTAGCCCAGGCGCAGCTTGCCCGGAGCCTGCCGCGCGCCCGCCTGCCCGATCAGTTGCACATAATTTTCGTAGACCTGGCGAAGCCCCGATGCGCCGATCGGCTCCCCACAGGCGAGGCACCCGCCATCGGTGTTGACCGGCAGGCTGCCGTCGATCTGCGTGCGGCCCTCGGCGATCCATGCGGCCTGCTCGCCATCGGCGCAGAACCCGTTTTCGGCCATGTGCATGATCTCGGCCCCCGCCTCCGTATCCTGAAGCTGCGCGATGTCGATGTCCTCGGGGCCGACGCCTGCCATGTCATAGGCTGCCTGAGACGCGACGCTGGTGGGCGAGCCGCCGCGCTCCAGATCAAGCGCTGGCGAAAAGACCTCGAACGATCCCGGCGGCCGGGTACGAACCGCGGTCGCACGCAACCGCACCGCGGGCAGGCCGAGTTCGCGCGCTTTCCTGCCGCTCGCCAGCAACAGCGCCACCGCGCCCTCCCCCGGCGAGCAGAACATGAATTTGGTGAGCGGATCGCTGACCATCTGCGAATGGAGGATGGTGTCGATGTCCACCGCTTCGCGCCGCCAGGCATGATCGGCGAGGACGCCGTTGGCGAATGCCTTTTCCGCGACCGCGCCCAGCATGCGCGGGGTGATTTCGTAGAGGCTCATATAACGCTGGATCTTCATGGCGAAGAACTGGGTGGTCAGCATCAGCCCCGTCTCGCCATACCAGTCCGGCAACCCCCAGTCCGCCGGCAGGGGCGAGAAGGAGCCTCGCGGGTGCTTGTCGAAACCTACGGCGAGGCCAAGATCGAACTCGCCGGACTTGATCGTGCTGTAGGCGCCGAACATGGCCGAACCGCCAGTCGCGCACCCGTTGGCGACGTTGATGAAGGGGATGCCGGTCAGCCCCAGTTCCGACACCATCGTGTCCGCATTCCCGGCGGCGTCCGATCCGCCGAACGCGAACTGGATATCGCGCCATGCCAGCCCTGCGCGTTCGAGCGCCTGGCGGACGGCGAAGACGCCCTGCTGAAGGCCCGAAAGGCCGGGCGTGCGGCCGAAGGGATGGATGCCCGCGCCGACGATGAAGACGTCCTCGCTCATATCCCGGCGCTCCCGTCCGGTGCGAAGCCGAAGCTGGTGCGCACTGTGCCGTCCGCCAGCGGGAAGGGCAGCGGCACGACGCGCATCGCCATGCCGATCGCCAGATCATCGAACGCTACGTCGACCAGGCGGCCTTCGACGATCAGCGCCCCATCCAGTTCGACATAGCCCACAGCGTAAGGCTCGAACGCTTCCGGGCCGGCATAGGGCGGCGACTTGGGGCGGAAGCGCTGGACAGTCCACGACCAGAGCCGGCCCGTGCGCGGCAGCAGGACGCGGTCATAGCGCGTGTCGTCTTCCGGCCGTGCCGGAAAGCACAGGCGATGGGTTGCCCGCTCTCTGGAGGCAAGCAGCGCAATGCCGTCTGCGTCGGGGCAGATGAGGCCGTCGGCTATCGGAACGGGCGGGGTGTCGGGCATCGCTTATCTCCTTCCGAAGACATAGCGCCCGACCGTTCGGTCGGCTTCTGACCAATGCGACAGGGGCTAGTTTATCATGCCCAGGAAGCCGAGCTGCGCCGCCTTGAACATCGTCTGGTCGCGGTTCACGGCATCCAGCTTCACCGACGCCGATCGGATATGGAACCGCACTGTGGTGCGTTGCAGGCCCAGGATGATGCCTATTTCCTCGTTCGTCTTCCCGGCAGCCGCCCAGCGCAGGCATTCCACCTCGCGCTTGGTCAGGGATATGCTCCCCAGACCGGGGCGCGCCCGCGCCGTCACCTTGACATAGCTTTGCACGAAGGCCCGCGCCAGCACCGCCAGAGCATCCGCGGCGCAGGCATAAGCATCGGACAGGTCATTGGCCTCCGGCTCGGGCGAGAGGAAGCTCGCCGCGCCGATCTGCCCGAAGGGCAGGTGGATCGGAACCACGATCGCCGCCGCCGTCATGGCCCGGATGCGGAAATCGTGCAGGTCGATCACGTCGAGCAGCGGGTTGGGCAGGCGGGTGAAAAAGCCATGGGCGTTGCACCAAAACGGTTCGGCCTCCACCCGGCAGGCGTGAACGATGGGCGAGGAAAGGGCAAGCTGAGGCACCTCCCACCAACGCGGCTCCTCGCCGCGAAAACCGAATATCTCGCTGGCGAGCACAGCGCCATTTCCGTCACGCATCGGTTCGCGGGAGGCCACATTATGCGTGACCGCCGTGCGAAGCCCGCAAAGGTCCATCACCGCATCGCGCAGCCGCTCCGCCGCCGGCCCTATGCCCCCCGGTTCCGAAAAGCGGACCGCGTCGATCAGGGCGGCGGACGGCATCGTGCAGGAGCGGCCGGCAGCGGACATGATCAGCGGTCCTTCAGGCTCAGCCCCTCGAAAAAGGGCTTGCAGATCGCGTCGGCGACGTCCTCCGGCGATCTGCGCTTGGCCAGGGGAGGATACCATTTATAGGCCCAGTTGCACATGCCGAGGAAGCCCAAGGTGGTGAGCCCCGGGTCGCACTGGCGGAAATGGCCGTTCGCGATCCCCTGCTCGATGATGCCGCGCACCCGCTGCAGATAGGCGTTGCGCTGCGCCCGGATATGGTCGCGCATCTTGCCTTCCAGATCCTCATAATGGTCCATGAACGCCCGGACATAACCCGGATGCTCCGCGATCTGCCGCAGGATGTCGATGCAAGCGGCGCGCAGGCGGCCCAGCGGATCGTCCGATCCCCCTTCCTCGTCGAGCCCGGCCAGCAGCGCGCTCATATGCGCGTCGTGCATCGCGAAGAGGATGGCGTTCTTGCTGGGGAAATAATGGTAGAGCGTCGGCTTGCCGAGGCCCACCTCATCCGCCAGCATCTGCATCGACGCCTTGTGATATCCCACCCGGTCGAACAGCGTTGCGCAATGCCTCAATATCTCGTTGCGCTTCTCGTCATGCGCTTCGGTCGTCTGCCGTTTCTTTGCTGCTTCTCGCGCCATTGCCGGCTCTGTTCCCTGTTCTGCGTTCCTACCTCTCACAAAGGTAAGTCGACCGTCTGGTCGGTTCCTCCTAGGGATAGGGCTGGATGACGAGAATGCAAGCGCGAGGGAGCGGACAATGCAAGTTGAGGGCAAGACGGCGCTGGTCACGGGGGCGAGTTCGGGTTTGGGCCGGCATTTCGCTCGCCTGCTGGCGCGGGAAGGGGCGACGGTCGTGGCGGCGGCGCGCCGAGTCGACGCGCTCTCTGCGCTCTCCGATGAGATCGGGCGGCAGGGCGGCACATGCATTCCCGTCGCCATGGACGTGACCGATCCGAACGCGGTGGCGGCAGCCTTCGGGCAAATCGAGCGCGACCTTGCGGCGCCGCTCTCGATCCTCGTCAACAATGCTGGCGTAGCCCACACGCGCGCGGCGCTCGATCTCAGCGCGTCCGAGTGGTCGCAGGTGCTCCAGCCCAATCTGACCGGCGCCTTCCTCGTGGCCCAGCAGGCGGCGCGCATGATGCGGGGCCAAGGGGGAACGATCGTCAACGTCGCCTCGATCCTGGGGGAACGCGTGTCCAAGGGGTTGGCCGCCTATGCCGCCAGCAAGGCCGGCCTCATCCAGTTGACGAAGGCGCTCGCGCTGGAATGGGCGGCGTTCGACATCCGGGTCAACGCGCTCGCGCCCGGCTATATCGAGACGGACCTGAACCGCGACTTCTTCGCGTCCGATGCAGGTCAGCGGCTCATTTCGCGCATACCGCAGAAGCGACTCGGCCAGATGCACGATCTGGATGGGCCGCTCCTGCTGCTATGTTCCGACCAGTCGCGCTACATGACCGGCGCGGTCATCGCGGTGGATGGCGGGCACCTCGTCAGCGGTCTTTGAGGGCGGACGACCCCGTGCTCCTGCGAAGGCAGGAGCCAGCCCCCATGCCCGATCTCGACATTCCGCTCCACCCTGAAACAGTTAGTCGGCTAACATCATGCGCGGGTAAAGCTATTCCGCCGCATCCGGCAGCGCATCCGGCAAAGCCCGCACCGCCTCAGCCGAAGACGGTTCGCGGACCAGCGCCTCCACCGGCTCCAACTCCTCCAGTTCCTTGCCGCCCGTCTCGATGTTGAGGTCGCGCAGCTTGCGGCCCGTCACCAAAACGCGGCCCTCGAAGCTGCCGACGAAACTGTTGTAATCCGCCACGGCCCCGTTCAGCCGATTGCCCAGCTTCTTGAGCGACCCGGCCGCCCCGGCCAGTCGTTCGTACAGTTCCTTGCCCAGCATGCCGATTCGCTTGGCCTCGTCCGCCATCTTCTCCTGCCGCCACACCGCCGCGACGGTCCTGGCGATGGCGATCAGATTTGTCGGCGTCGCCAGCAGCACCCGCTTTGCGAAGGCATGGTCCCAAAGCTGCGGATCATGCTCCAGCGCGCCGGACAGGAAATGTTCGCCGGGCACGAACATGATCACATAATCGGGCGCATCGTCGAACTGTTCGGCATAGCTTTTCCGCCCCAGCGTCTCGACATGCGCCCGCATGGCGGCGGCGTGGGCGGACAGCAGCCGCTTCCGCTCCTCGTCCCCCTCAGCGCCATAGGCGTCCTGATAGGCATTCAACGACACCTTGGCGTCAATCACCAGCGCCCGCCCGCCCGGCACGCGCAGGATCGCGTCGGGGCGCAGCCGGCCGTCCTCGCCCTCCACGCTCACCTCGGTCTGGAAATCCACATGTTCGGAAAGGCCGCATGTCTCCAGCACGTTTCGCAACTGCTGCTCGCCCCAGCGGCCGCGCGCCTTGGGCGCATGGCGCAGCGAATCGACCAGCCGCTGCGCCTCGGCGCGCACGGCTTCCTGCCCGGTCTTCATCGATTCGATCTCGCCGCGCAGGATGCCGTAGGCCTCCGTCCGCTGCTGCTCTATCTGGGTGATCTTCTGGTCGTAACGCTGGATCGTCTCGTTGACGGGATGCAGCAATTGCCTGAGCTGCGCCTCGCTTTTCTCATGCGCCTGCATCATGCGCTGGTCGGCGCGTTCCAGGAAATGGCTCTGCGCCTGGTGCAGCAACTTGCCGCCGATCTCGCTGAACTGGGCCGAAAGCTGCTCCTTGGCGTCCTTGAGCGCGGCGATCTGCGCTTCGAAGGCTTCCGCCCGCGCCTGCGCGTCGGACCGCAAAGCCGCCAGTTCCCGCGCCGCCGCTTCCCGCCCGGCGCGCTCCGCCTCCAGCTTCCGCGCCAGGTCCGCCGCCTGCGCCGCGCGCTCCTGCGCCACCACCAATTCCTGGATGGCCGCGTTGCGCTGCGTCGCCGCCATGTCGAGCTTGCCCGCCAGATCGGCCTTTTCCGCCAGCAGCGGCGCCATGGACCGGCCCTTCGCCAGCCAGCCGATCCCCAACCCCGCGACCAGGGCGACAATGACGAGAATGGCGGCCAGGCTGTCCATATATGCCCCTTTACAGAACGAAAGGTGAACCTAGCCGCATGACGTCACCGCCGCAAGCCGCATCAGTCGGTCGCTAGCCGCGCTTCAGATCAGGGAAGCGCGGAAAGCCGCCAGCCGCGCCGCGGCCTCGTCCAATATCCCGTCCGCCTTGGAAAAGCAGAGGCGGACCAGGTGCGTCACGGGTTCAGCGGGATAGAAGGCGGAAATCGGGATCGCCGCCACGCCCGCTTCCTCGATGATCCGCTCGCAAAAGGCGACGTCGTCCATGTCGATGCCGGAAGCGGGCAGGTCGACGGTCACGAACCATGTCGCCGCGCAGGCATTGACGACATAGCCCGCCCCGCGCAGCCCCGCGACGAGACGGTCGCGGGAAGCCTGATAGGCGCCCCGCATGGCGTCGAACCAGCTTTCCGGCCTGGCCAGCCCCTCGGCCACAGCCCATTGCAGGTGGGGCGGCGTGGTGAAGGTGATGAACTGGTGAGCGCGGGCAAGCAGCGTCGCAAGGGCCGGGGCTGCGCACATCCAGCCGACCTTCCAGCCGGTGAGGGAAAATATCTTGCCCGCCGAACCGATCTTCACCGTCCGATCCCGCATGCCGGGAAAGCCGATCAGCGGCCTGTGCGCGACGCCGTCATAGATGACATGCTCCCACACCTCGTCGCAAATGGCGATCAGGTCGTTTTCCACGCACAATTCCGCCAACAGCGCCAGTTCCTGTTCGCGCAGGGCGATGCCGGTCGGGTTCACCGGATTGTTCATCAGCAGCAGGCGCGTGTTTGGCGTGACCGCCGCCGCCAGCGCCTCTCGCCCGATCCGCCAGTCGGGCGGGGTGAGCCGCAGCACCCGCGCCACGCCGCCCGCCCGCTCGATCAGCGGCAGATAGGCGTCATAGAGCGGCGCCAGCACCAGCACTTCATCGCCGGGCCGGACCAGCGCCAGCAGGCTGGCCGCGATCGCCTCCGTCGCGCCGGAGGTGACGATCACCTCCTGCGGCGACAGGTCGATCCCCTGATGCCGCGCATAATGCGCCGCCACCGCCCCGCGCAGTTCGGCAAGGCCGGCCATGGGCGGATATTGATTGGACCGGGTCAGCAGCGCGTCGGCGGCGGCGCGCAATATCTCCTCCGGCCCCTGCGCGTCGGGAAAGCCCTGCCCCAGGTTGATCGCGCCCGTCTCCCGCGCCCGGCCGGACATTTTTTCGAAGATGGTGGTCGGCATGTCCCGATAGACGGGATGGCCCAGGGGGTCGCGTTCGCTCATGCCGGCCGACATGCCGGTTTTCGGGGCGAGGGGTCAAGTTCCGCGCAATCGGCCCTCTGCCGCCGCCCGCTTATGCCTTAGGGTGCGGCTTTGCCACGATCACGAGTTGAGCAGACATGATCGACCGCCTTTTCCTGAAACATCCCAGAGACGTTCATGAAAGCTATGGCGGGCATTTCGAGGTGGCGACGCGCTTCGGCTTCCTGATGGTGCGCGCGGGGCTGGCCTGCATGGTCCACGGGCTCGTCCCGGCTTTCTTCACCCGCACCGGCAGCGCGACGGTGAAGCGGCTGTACGACGAAATGCGGCAGCGCCAGCCGGACCTTCCGGAACCCGCCTATCTCAGCCCGCAATGGCGCCCGGAATATGAGATCTGAAGGCGAGATAGACAGGAACGCTTGGACTGGGCTCCTGCCTTCGCAGGAGCACTCACTTCATCTTGCCGTCGCCCTGCAATCGCTGCGGCGGCTTGCGCCGCCGAGTAAATCGGATGACCGTCCCGGACGGTCATTAATCCTGCCCGCGGCCGTTTACACGGCCGAGTAAAGCCGGCGAATGTCCCCCGGACATTCGCTATTTCGGCTTTACTCCCACTCGATTATTTCCTACCCGCATAACGCCCTGAAATTGCAGCACAAAATATTTTTCATGACTCGCCATACCGTCAGCCAACCCGTCAAAAACTCGCGCTGCTGAAATCACTGGCTTTTTCGGCCGTCCTTGCGAAACCCACCTTCCACCATCTATCGCCGGACACGGTTTAGAAGCCTCACCGAACGACCCTCAGACCAGCTCCACCGTCTGTACGCTACGCTACGAAGTGCGAGCGACGGCTCGTCTGTGGTTATACCGTCATGGCGGCTCGATCATCCCCCAAGATTCAGGTCCCGCACAGCGACGAACGCCCGGTTCGTCTCGGCCGCACGCCGCTCCTTGGCTTCCAAAACGGTGATGAGTGAAACCTTGCGCGAGAGCACCTCATAGAGGTCGAGCCCGTCAGCGCATATGAGGTTGGTCTGGCGTCCGCGCGAGAACGCCTCCAGCCCCTCGGCCGTGAAGCCGGAATTGCTGACGAACAGCCCGCGCGACCAAGATGCCTTTCCACCGACCTTGCCCGAAAAGGTCATCAGGTCGGCAAAGCCGATCTGAGGCCCATGCCATTTTGCTTCAACCAGGTAGGTCTGACCGTGCAGCTTGAAGCTCCCGTCGATCTGCTCGCCGACGAGCCGAAAAGAGCCGCGCGGCGCCAGCCCGAACCCGGCGAACAGCTCGTTCAGAAAGCCCTCGAAACGCAGACCACGCGCCTGGGGATCGAGCTTGGTGATCTCGATGAGGAGCGCAGCGAGCTCCTGCTCCTTCTCCGCGCCCAGCGTCGACGACGCCTGCGGCGCTCGCTCTGCGGCCTTTGGCGAGCCGAAGCTGCTTAGGAAGCTCGGATCGAGCAGCTCAGGGATCTTGAATTGCACCCCGGGAAGAAGGCTGTTGAGTCGATCAATCTCTTCACGACTGAGCGGATTTCCCTTCCCCCGCCGGTAGGTCATCGCTTGGCGAACGATCGCCACGATCAATTTCGTAAAGCACGACCTGCGCTGTTCCAGCGTCGCGGTCAGGAGTTGAACCATGGCAGGTCGCTTGCTGCCCGGGACCCATAGATCGCCGACGCCAGCCTGTGCGGCGGCAAGCGGAAATGCGGTCCTGTTGTTTCCGCTCCCGGGAAGGAAATCGTAGAGGAGGTCTGCGAGGTCCTCGATCGCCTGAGCTTCACGAAATGACATCATAGGTTACTCGTCCTCCGCCTCCTCCATGCGCGCTTCGAGCTCGTCGAGGAATGGAGAGCGCCCCCAACGCATCCTCCCGCGGGCCGTATCGACGTAGCCTGAATAAAGCATATGGATCTCGTCGCGAGCGCGCGTGAGACCGACGTAGAAGAGCCGGCGGCTCTCGCGGCGAGCAGCGGGCAATTCATTGCGCCACGGCAGACTGCCAAGGTCGAGACCGACCATAATCACGACGTCATATTCGCACCCCTTCGCGGAGTGAAGCGTCAGGAGATTCAGGTGCAATGGAGAGCCGTCCCGCCCACCGAGACTTGCCAAATCGAGGTCGGCAAGCGCGCCTCCAACAGCCAGAGCTGCCGTCATCCGATTCACCTGCTCGCCCTGGTCGGCGAGGCTGGGCTCGCCAGCCATAAGTGCGTCAAGCATCCCGGCTCGTAGCGCCGCCACAAAATCCCGAGCGATCCCCTCCTCGACGCGAAGCGACCAGAGAAGCTGGGTTAGACGTTGCGCTTCATCGCGCGCCTCGGCTTCGGGGATGCGCGCGCGATGAAATCCCAACCAACGATCTAGCAGCCCGCGCAACTGCGGCCGGGCCTCGCGCCAGCCGCCCGCGCACCATGCGGCGCAATCTTCGATCCAACTCGTGAGCGCGACCTTCCGGTAAGGAGCGGCGGTGTCGACACGAACGAAGTCGAGGCCCGCGGCGGCCACCGCTTCCGCCACCACGTCGCCAGCCCGGTAGTCGCGATAGAGGATGGCGATATCGCCGAGCGCTCGCCCTGGCTTTCCCGCAAGCGCCGCGGGGATGATCTCTTCGATTGCATGGGCGGCCTGCCCTTCGAGACCGTCAGCGCACTGCGTGAACTCGATGACGGCCTGCCGGTCCGGGTCGTTGGACCGATAGCCGCGCGCTTCGCCTAGCGCCATCTCGGAGGCGCTGACGATCCGGGCCGCCGAACGATAGTTGAGCCGGAGCTGCACCCGCTCGACGTCGTCCCGCTCCGCAAGGTCCTGCAGGAGCGCTCCATCGGCGCCGGTGAAGCCGTAGATCGACTGGTCGGGATCGCCCACTGCAAACAGCCGAACGCCGCCGTCAAAGGCCACGCGCTTCACGATGCGATGCAAGGCCACACCGAGGTCCTGATATTCGTCAACGGCGAGGACGGGGAACTTCGCCTGCAGCAGCGGGAGCACCCAATCGTGCTCCGAGACGAGCCGCTGCCCGAAAACGACAAGGTCATCGAAGTCGATAAGACCCGTCCTCCGCAGCTCGGCCTCGTATCCTTCCGCCCACGCGGCGAGCTCTGCCTCGCTGGTCCAAAAAATCGAGGTTCGGTCGAGAACCGATCGCCTGTGCCTTCCAAGGTCCATTGTCTTGTTCGGATGACCGACACCGAACAGCCTGTCGCCCACGCGCTTCATTGCCTGGTCGCTCTGCCGAGTCGTGGCGACGGTAAGCGGGAAAGGCACCGGCAAATCGGCAAGCCGGCCATACGGCATGAGGAGATGCCGCAAGCAGAAACCGTGAACGGTGCCGATGAAGAGATTGGAGGCCTCACGCAGGCCTAATCGCTCGAGCCGGCGGGTCAGCTCGCGAGCGCATTCCTGACTATAGGTAATGCACGCCGCACCACGCGGCGCGCGCACGTCCTCGGCCATGATCCTTGCCAGCTTGAGCACCAGCGTCTTGGTCTTGCCGCTGCCAGGACCGGCCAGCACGACACAGTTGCCGGTCGAGTCATAGGCCGCCTGCTGGCCCGGGTTGCCAGCAAGATCGGCCGCTTGGGCGAGATAGGCAGCACTGACGCTACGCAACGGCATCGCGGATGTGCTCCAGCGCCTGCCGGATGTAGTCCGGACATGTATCCACGTCGACGTGGCGGGCGAGCGCCTGGGCAAAACGACCCTTGCCGACCCGTTCGATGAGCGCAATCAGCGCATCCTCGTCGAGCGTATCGGGGTCATCCACCCACCCTTGCAGCTCCTCGCGGGTGCCGTCGCCGATGCTCAATTCTTCTTCGATCACCTCCTGCATGCCCTCGGCAAGGCCGCCGGTAAACAGCTCCGGTTCCAGCGTGTTGCTGTTGACGAAGTAACCGAACGGCTCGGCGCGGGCGATTACAGCGTCCGCGTCGAGACGCCTGTAGCTGACGCCTTCTTCCCGCAATTGCAGCACACTGATCAGGCGACGCCGAACCCGCGGATGGCTGGCGCCATTGGGGTCGCGGTCCGTCAGGATCACGTGCGGAATGTTCAGGCCGTGCGGGCCTAGCAGCTTCACGTAGGGCGTGAAATTCGTGCCGCTGACCGAACAGACCGTGATGCCGAGCATGTCGAGCGGGATATCTAGCGCGTCGGCAAAGGCCGGCACCAGGAACCGCTCCGCGTCGCCCTCGACCAGGATGACACCGCGGGCGAAGAAGATCTCGCCGCGGCTCACATCAATGTAGCGCTGAAGGTCCGCCTCATCGCGCTCGGTAAACGGCGCAGTGGCCGTCGAGACGGCGATCGTCGCATTCGTCTCCGCGTCATGGCGGAGCAAGACGATCGAGCGGATCGGCGTGACGCTGGCGATGTGAGGTGAATGCGTCGTGAGGATCGTCGTCAGCGGCGGCGTATCCTCCTCTCCGTCTGCGCCCGTGCCGAGGAAGTAGCGATAGACAAGGCGCTGAACGTGCGGATGCAGGTGCGCCTCCGGCTCTTCGACGACGAAGAAGGTGTGGTCGCGTTCACCGTCCGTTACGAGCCGATCGAGCTCGAGACTCTTCAGCGCCATGAAAATCAGATTGGCCGTGCCAAGACTGGCGTCGGCAATGCCGCGGGCTCCATTGTCGATCAGCAGGCGCAGGCTGCGCAGCAAGGCGTCGACCCGTGTCGGCGAAAGACCGAGCGTCAGCGGGACCGCATGCTGCTCGCCCGCGATGGCGATCAGCCGCTCGCTGATCCGCTCTGCCGTGGCGACCACTTCGGCATGGCCCTCCAACTCCGCCTGCGCCTCGTTCACCTGCTCCTGAATTTCCGCGCGAGCATCCGCGTCCAGGGAGGTTGCAAGCTCCTCAATCAATGGCCTTAGCGGCGAGTTGCGCCAGCTCGCCAGATCCTTCTCGGCATCGCGCAGCGCAACCTGCACGTCGAGCGGCAGCATTCGCCGTAGCGACGGCCCGATGGACATCTCGGGGTCGTCACCGCCAAAGATGATGTACTCATAGTCGGCTAGGCTCTCCGGATCCCGATCGAGATTGGCCTTCGGCTGAAAGCGGTAGGTAAGCCGCGCGACCATCGGCGGCCCTGGATCGACCACGCAGTCATTCAGATGCGCCATCAATCGCGGATCGTCGGTGAAGTCGGTCAGCTCGACGGCGATCTCAACCGTTTCCCCGAGCTTGTCCTCGCCTAACCCATCCCAGAAGTGCTCCAGGCCGAGCTGGCGATCACGCTCGGACAGGCCCGGGTCGAGAATCAGTTGCAGCGCGCGGATGAAATTGCTTTTGCCGACTTTGTTCTCACCGACGATGACGATGTTCTCGCCCGTCTCGAGGTTGATCTCCGAGAAGTTCGCGAAGTTGCTTATCTTTACGCGCGAAATCCGCACGGTCATTCCCCCCGTTTTTATTCTGAATTGACGCGCTAGCCGAGTAGCACCTCGATCTCCTTGTTCTCAACAAGCGTATTGATCTCACTGTAGAGATCGACATCCTGACCGGGCGCAGAGATTGAAATGACTAGAGCGTACCGCGCTTTGTCAGCCACACGCTTTTGGCCGACGTGCGACTTCCACCATCCGCCGACCGGATAGACCGCGATGGCGTCGTGACCCGCCAGTTCGATCGCCCTGCCGCGCCACAGGTCGCAATGCAGCGACCCCGCCTGGATGGCTTTCGGCCCCAAGAGCCAGCAACTGGCCTCGCCATCGGCTTCGGTGCCGTCCTTGGCCTGGCTCGCGGAAATACGGCTGCGAAACCGGGCCGCCGTCTCCGTGCGCTTCTTCATGTCAAACCGCAGCCCGAAGGAGCGATATGTGTCGGGTCGGGTAGCCGCCTTGCCGGCCAGGTTAGGCTCGATGAAGTACGACAGGGTCACCTTCATCGTGACAATCTCGTTTTCGAGTTTCTCCAACGCTGCTTTCGGCCAAGGCAGATCGTAGAAATGCATCTCATTGAACACGCCGGTCCGGCCGTCCGCACCGATCGCGAAGGGCTGGATCTCCGCCTGCGCGACCAGCGTGGCATCGTTGCGCGCCGAGAGGATGGCTCGATCAATGTCCGGCACGCCATATCCGAACTCGCGGAGCATCTCCTGCTTCTTGCCCTTGGTGGCCGCTTTCCCGGTCTTCCAGTGGGCTCCGGTGCCGATAAACCTTTTCCGGATCGGTTCGGGCCAACGGGCCGAATCCACGGTTAGCGCGCGATGCGTTTCTGCCCATAGGTCCGGCCGAGCCGCTTGCAGGCGGCCGATGAAGTTTCCGGCCATTCCAGCGGCCGCGCTCGTTGCCCAGAACGGCACGAGCGGTTCGGTCGCGACATCGGAGCCGGCCGAGAGAAGAGAAACGGCCGGGTCCCAGCCGCAAAAGCCGGTCGCGTCCGACATCATGTTGCCGGCCTCAAACAACACCTCCGGCTTGATCGGCGTCAGGTCGTCAGGCAGCGACTGCGAGCCACGACTAAACGGACTGCGGTGATTGGCCGGGACGGCGGCCTGCAACACGGGCGGCGGCGCTGGCGGCTGCTCCTTCCGCGTGAAGCCGCCGATGGTAAGGGCGTTCCAGCTCTGTGATGGGTCTTCCAGAGGCTGCGAGGGCAGGACGTCTACCGCCATGCCGCCGGAGACGTTTCCAGTCGCAACGACGATCAGCCTCTTGGATCGCTCCGCGGCCGGCACGGCGTCGTCAGCCTCACCGGGCATGGCACCGGCCGAGATCTGGTCGATCGCTCCGCTCCAAGTCGAAGGCCGGCTGGGTGGGAAATCGGTGGCAGACGTTGCAATGCAGAAGCTCCGCACCGCTTCCGGGCGCTCGATCTCCACTAAGCTGACAGCGCCTTGCGTCACCACTCCATAGCTGGGCGGTTTGGTCGGTGGAAATCCACCAGGCGGCAGCAGCTTCATGGATTCGGCGCCATGCGTCAGATCGACGGGGCGCGCGTCGTTCATCAATGGTTCGAGGTCGCCGTAAAGGACGAGTCCCGCAAGTGGTGTGCCGTGACCGCCGTACGGCTCGTGATCGTCCGCGCCCCAATCAGCATCGTAAGCCCAAGCCCCACGCAAGCCGGGCGCAATCAACGGATGGGCCGCCGTGACACCCGTGTCGAGCGTGCAGACCACTGGAGCGTCCGGAGACGGCGGGCTGACGCGCTGCGCCAGCTCGTCCACCCAATCATGCTGTCCAAAGCCGGTGTCGCCACGATCGAGAAATGGCTCGATCGTTCCTGTTGCCCGGCGTATCTCGGTGATGGCGCCTGGCACGCGCGCCGCGAACGCGGCCACTGCCGCGGCGGCTGCGTGAAGGAAGACGACCGTCGTATCCGGGAAGATCAGGCGATCGTCATGCACATCGATGTTCGCGTTGCGAGCCGCAGCGGCCAGGCGGTCCGCCAGCGCGACCGGCTGGCGAACCCACAACTCCCACCAGAGGATGTCCGGCGCAGCCAGATCCACCACGCCGGTGAACAGTGATCCGACTTCCACCGCCCTGACTTCTTCGATGACCTCGAACCGCTCGACATCGGGACGTCGCTGATTACCGGGATCGCGACCATAGTCAGTGATGCGATTCCGCAGGAAGGCGCGTGCGTCGTCGGGCACGAACAGCAAGGCGCTTTCGGTGCGGTCCTCGTTACGCTCCGATCGCAGGATCACAACGTCCTGCGTTGGAAACTCCAGGGTCGCCGGCACCTTGACGGCCTTGGTCCGCGAGCCTTCCGCCGGCGGCAACGTCGTGACCTCCACGACAGTGCCGGATTTCAGCCCCTGCACGGGCAGGCGCGGATCGGCAGCCGCAACTGGAACGGTCCCCAGCGCCGCAGCGAGCTGGTCGAGGAGCTGCGTGGCGTGCGCCGCATAGTCTCCCCGAAGGGGTTTGCGTTCCTGATTGCGCGAGGGAAAAGTGTAGGCTGCTGTTTCACGAAAGACGTCGATCGCGATATGCGGACGGTCTCTCGCGTCGAAATTATCGGGCTCCGCCATAGGCTCCTACTTCTTCATTCGCGTTCCATTCAATCCGTTCGGCGGAGCCTGCCTAACGGCCGGGTTGGCGACGGAACTTGCCCTTCAACGTCTGTCGATTTTCGAGCGCGTCGCGCAAGGCGTCGGGCGACACCTTCGATGCGCCTTCCAGAATGGCGTCCTTCACGACGGTATCGGCCGCGCGGACCAGCTCGCCCTGGCTGAGCCCTTCAAGCGCGCTTTCAATGCCGGGCCATACCTTCGAAGCGAACTTGAACTTGCCGAGACGGCGTTCAAGAATGCCCCGCGCAGACGCCGCATCCGGCAGCGTATATTCGACCACTTCGTCGAAACGGCGCGCGAGGGCTTCGTCCAGAATCTCGACATGATTGGTCGCCGCCAGCACGAGACTGTCGGTCGAATTCGGTTCCTCCATGAAGGCCAGCACGGAATTGAGAACCCGACGGATTTCGCCGACATCGTTCGGGTCGCCCCGGCGCGCGCCGATCGCATCGAATTCATCGAGCAGATAGACGCCGCGCGTCTGCGCGATCTGATCGAAGAGCAGGCGCAGCTTGCCCGCGGTCTCGCCGAAGAACCGGCTGAACAGCGCTTCAAGCCGTACCGTGAACAGCGGAAGCCGCAACTCGCCGGCCAAGGCCGAAGCCGTCATCGTCTTGCCCGTTCCGGGCGGCCCAACCAGAAGCATGTGCGTGGCCGGTATCTGACCGTGCTCGCGCAGGGTCACGCGCTCCTGCTGCTGGCGTACAACGCGGCCGAGCCGCTTGGCGATCTCGTCGGAGAGCACCATGCTTGAGAGTGCAACCTTGGGATAGGCGCTCTCGACGAGACCCTGCAATTCGCCGCGCGGTCGAGCGAGCGGGATCGGGGTCTGGCCACCGGCCGGCTTGCCAGTCCGGCGCTGATCACGCGCCTTCTGGACAAGCCGTTTCAGCTTCTCAGCATCGTCCGAACGACCCTGGCGAGCTTCCTGAGCGGCGATCTGCAAGGCGATCGACAGGAGCTGGTCTTCGTCCCCGTCGATATGCGAGTTCAGGAGCGCGAGAATTTGTTTAGTCGACATACTCGCCTCCTTTCTTTGGTCTGGCCTCGCTATACTGTTGCTTGCTCAGATGCTTGTGGCTGTCGCTCGCTCCGCGCACGCTATCGGAATCCGTCCAAAAGCGCCACCTTTTCCTCTCTACCACAGAGCTTCCTAACCATTCTTTCGCCCCATGGGGCGTAAAGCCCACCCTGATCAGCGGCTGCCCAACCGGCCGGACCATCGACGGGCATTTCCAGCGCGGGGGAGATTCGGTGCTCGACATGGCGACGGGCCTTGACTCTCTCGACCAAAGATTAGAACAAATGGAGAACATGATGCTGAACCCATTCCCGGAGGTCAACAGGAAGCTTGCGGTCCGAGCCCGCTATAGAGTCTTTGCGCGCGCAGATCGAAAAGATCGAAGGCCGCGGCCGGCGCGCCAAATCGGTTCTCCCCTTCGGGATTGCCGCGATGGACTCGCGTCTGCCAGGCGAAGGGCTCGCCCTCGGCGCGCTGCATGAAGTAGCCGGCGGCGGCAATGGCGCAATCGACGGAGCCGCCGCTGCGCTTTTCAGTGCGGGGGTCGCCGCCCGCACCAAGGGTAAGGTTCTGTGGTGTATCACCAGGCCCGATCTGTTCGCTCCAGCGATCGCGCAGGCCGGGCTGGCGGCCGACCGCGTGATCTATGTCGAAGCGGGCGACGACAAGACCGTGCTCGCCTGCATGGAGGAAGGGTTGCGACATGGCGGCCTCGGCGCTGTCGTCGGAGAGGTCGCTCGTCTCTCCATGACCGCCTCCCGCCGCCTGCAACTCGCCGCTGAAGGTGGCGGCGCCATCGCCATTGCATTGCGACGATGGCGACGTCAGACGGAGGCGGCCGATTTCGGGCAACCGACCGCAGCCATGACTCGCTGGCGGATCTCCGTTCTGCCGTCGACGCCGCTGCCCGTCCCGGGCGTCGGGCGCCCTCGATCGCTTGTCGAGCTGATCCGCGCTCGCGCGGGCGAAAGTGCAGATTTCGAATTGGAGGCGTGCGATGACACGGGTCGTCTCGCTCTTCCTGCCGAGCTGGTCCACCGACCGGCTGCGGCGGAAGGCTGGCGACGCGGCGCATCCGGCTGAGGCGCCGCTCGTCCTGATTGGCCGCGATGGGAACAGGCGGGTGGTGCTGGCGGCAGACGCCGCCGCGCAGGGCGCGGGCCTGCGCGCCGGCATGCCCGTCACCAAGGCGCAGGTTTTGGTGCCGGGCCTCATCGTACAGGACGCCGATCCGGACGGGGACGCCGAGGCGCTCGACCGGCTCGCCGCCTGGCTCCTGCGTTATGCGCCCATCGTGGCACCCGATCCACCGGACGGCATCATCATCGACTCGACTGGCGCCGATCATCTCCACGGCGGCGAAGGCGCGATGCTGAAGGGCCTCATCGGTCGCCTTGCCATGTCCGGGCTCACCGCCCGCGCGGCGATCGCCGACACCTGGGGCGCCGCGCACGCGCTGGCTCGATACGCGGCGCGGCCGACGAGGATTGCGCCACCGGGCCACGGCCGGTCGATTCTCGACCCCTTGCCGCTGACCGCTTTGCGGATCGCCCCATCGACCGTCGAGGGCCTGCGAACACTCGGCTTCCAGTGCATCGGCGATCTGCTGGCGCAGCCGCGCGCGCCTCTCACGCTGCGCTTCGGGCCAGAGATCGACCGCCGCATCGACCATGCGCTCGGAGATCTGGCGGAGCCGATCGAACCGGTCCGACCGTCCGAACTCGTGCAGGTGCGCCGCGCCTTCGCTGAGCCGATCGGCACGGCCGAGACTATCGCGCGCTACATCGGCAAGCTCGTCGTCCAGCTCTGCGCGCTGCTGGAAGAGCGCGGCCTCGGCGCGCGCCGTCTCGATCTCCTCTGCCACCGTGTCGACAATCGGGCTCAGGCGGTTCGCGTCGGAATGGCCACGCCGGTCCGCGACGTCAGGCGGCTGACCCGCCTTCTCTGCGACAAGATCGAGACCATTTCCCCCGGCTTCGGCATCGAGGTGATGACGCTCCGCGCCAGCGACGCCGAACCGCTCGAGCGCAAGCAGGCCGTCAGTTCACTCGTCGAGGAAGCGGCGCCGGACGTCTCGGACCTGATCGACACGCTCATGAACCGTGTCGGCGAGCGCGCGATATACCGCCTTGCGCCGGTTGCGAGCGATGTGCCCGAGCGATCGGTCTGCCGCATCCCGGCGATGGCGGCCGATACGGGGACGAGCTGGCCCGGCCATTGGCCGCGGCCGTCGCGCCTCCTGACCCAGCCGGAGCCGGTCGAGACGGTCGCGCTCTTGCCCGATCACCCGCCGGTATCCTTCACCTGGCGGGGTGTGCACCGGCGCGTGAAGCGCGCCGACGGACCCGAGCGCGTGTTCGGCGAATGGTGGAAGCGCGATGCCGAACTGGCGGCGGTTCGCGACTACTTTCGCGTCGAGGACGAAGCCGGCGAGCGTTACTGGCTGTATCGGGCGGGCGACGGCGAGGACGCCACCACCGGCTCCCATCACTGGTTCCTCCACGGGGTGTTCGGATGACCGCGCCCCGCTACGCCGAGCTTCAGGTCACCTCCCATTTCAGCTTCCTGCGGGGCGCGTCGTCCTGCGAGGAGCTGTTCTCCCAGGCCGCGCTGGCCGGCATCGAAGCGCTCGCGGTCGTGGATCGGAACTCGCTGGCCGGGATCGTCCGCGCCCATCAGGCCGCGAAGACGACGGGCGTTCGCCTCATCGTCGGCTGCCGCCTCGACCTTGTCGATGGCGCCTCAATGCTCGTCTACCCCACCGACCGGTCGGCCTATTCGCGCCTGTGCCGGTTGCTGTCGCTCGGCAAACAGCGCGCTGGCAAGGCCAAGTGCCATCTCGAATGGCCGGATCTCATGGCCTATGGCGAGGGTCTCATCGTCGTCCTCGTCCCCGACCAGGCCGATGCAGAATGTGCGTTGCGCCTGCGCCGCCTGCGCGACGCCTTCGGCGACCGCGCCTATCTGGCGTTGACGCTGCGCCGCCGGCCGAACGACCAGCTCAGGATCCACGAGCTGTCAAACCTCGCCACGCAGATGCGCGTGCCGACCGTGGTGACGAACGATGTGCTCTTCCACGAGCCCGCGCGCCGCGTCCTGCAGGACGTCGTGACCTGCATTCGCCACAACGTCACCATCGACGCCCTGGGCGACCGCCGCGAGCGCCATGCCGATCGGTACATCAAACCGCCCGAGGAGATGCATCGGCTGTTCGCCCGCTATCCCGAAGCGCTCGCCAGGACCTTGCAGATCGCGGATCGTTGCCGTTTCAACCTCGATGAACTGGCCTACCAATATCCGGAGGAGCGCGACGATCCGGCGCTCACGCCGCAGGAAACGCTGGCAAAACTGACTTGGGAAGGAGCCGCTCAACGCTATCCTGAAGGCGTGCCGGACAGCGTGATCGCCGCGCTGCGGCACGAGCTGCGGCTGATCGAGAAGCTCGGCTATGCGCCATACTTCCTGACGGTCAATGCGATCGTTCGCTTTGCCCGATCGAAGGATATCCTTTGCCAGGGGCGCGGCTCGGCCGCCAACTCGGCGGTCTGCTACGTCCTGGGCATCACCTCGATCGACCCGGGACGTAACGACCTGCTGTTCGAACGGTTCGTCTCCGAGGAGCGGCGCGAGCCGCCCGACATTGACGTCGATTTCGAGCATGAGCGGCGCGAGATCGTCATGCAGTGGGTGTTCGACACCTACGGCCGCGACCATGCCGCGCTCTGCTCGACGGTCATCCGCTATCGCACCAAGGGCGCGCTGCGCGACGTCGGCAAGGCGCTCGGCCTCCCCGAAGATCTTATCGGCACGCTGTCCTCGCAGGTCTGGGCCTGGTCGGAGGAAGGCGTCGAACAGCGCCACGTCGAGGCGCTGAACCTCAACCTCGCCGACCGCAGGCTCCGCCTGACGCTCGATCTCGCGCGCCAGCTCATGGGCGCGCCGCGGCATCTCAGTCAGCACCCCGGCGGCTTCGTCCTGACCCATGATCGGCTCGACGACCTCGTGCCGATCGAGCCGGCCGCAATGAAGGACCGGCAGGTCATCGAATGGGACAAGGACGACATCGACGCCCTGAAGTTCATGAAAGTCGACGTCCTGGCGCTCGGGATGCTGACCTGCATGAAGAAGGGGCTGGATCTCCTGGCCGAGCACAAGGGCGTCAATCTCGATCTCGCCTCCATCCCGGCCGAGGACCCGCGCACCTACGCGATGATCCGCAAGGCGGACACGCTCGGCACATTCCAGATCGAGAGCCGGGCGCAAATGTCGATGCTGCCACGTCTAAAGCCGCGCACCTATTACGATCTCGTGGTCCAGGTCGCGATCGTCAGGCCCGGTCCGATCCAGGGCGATATGGTCCATCCCTATCTTCGCCGCCGGGAGGGCCTTGAGCCCGTCCACTACCCGAAGCCCGAGCTGGAGAAAGTGCTCGGCAAGACGCTCGGCGTGCCGCTCTTTCAGGAGCAGGCGATGCGGGTCGCGATTGAATGCGCCGGCTTCACACCGGGCGAAGCCGACATGCTGCGCAAATCGATGGCCACCTTTAAGTTCACCGGCGGCGTCTCGCATTTCCGGGACAAGCTGATCGCCGGCATGGTGGCCAACGGCTACGAGCAGGCGTTCGCCGAGCAGACCTTCAAACAGCTTGAGGGCTTTGGCAGTTACGGATTTCCGGAAAGCCACGCAGCCTCTTTTGCACTGATCGCCTATGCCAGCGCCTGGCTCAAATGCTGGCATCCCGATGTCTTCTGCGCGGCCTTGCTCAATTCGCAGCCCATGGGCTTCTACGCACCCGCCCAGATCGTCAGGGACGCGATCGAGCACGGCGTCGATGTTCGGCCGGTCTGCGCCAACGCTTCGCGCTGGGACTGCACCCTCGAGCCCACCTCGGACGAAAGCCGCTACGCCGTCCGTCTCGGCCTGCGGATGGTCAAGGGTCTCGCGAACACCCACGGCGCCGCAATCGTCTCGGCGCGCGCCGATCAGCCCTACACATCGATCGACGATCTCTGGCGCCGCGCCGGCGCGCCGTCCGCCGCGCTCGTCCAGCTCGCCGAGGCGGATGCGTTCCGTCCGGCGCTGGGACTGGCGCGTCGGGAGGCCCTTTGGGCGATCAAGGCCCTCCGCGACGAACCCTTGCCGCTGTTCGCAGCCGCCTCCGCCCGCGAGGCCGGCGCCATCCCCGAGATCGACGAGCCCGCGGTGGCGCTGCGGCCGATGACGGCGGGCGGCGAAGTCGTCGAAGACTACGGCCATGTCGGACTGACGCTGCGCACGCATCCGCTCAGCTTCTTGCGGGAAGATCTCCAGCGCCGCCGCATCGTCACCTGCGCCGAGGCGATGGCCGCGCGCGATGGTCGATGGGTGGAGGCGGCCGGCATCGTCCTCGTCCGGCAACGCCCGGGCAGCGCCAAAGGCGTCATGTTCATCACGCTCGAGGACGAGACCGGCATCGCCAATCTCGTGGTGTGGACGAAGGTGTTCGAGGCGAACAGGCGCGCCATTCTGTCGGCCAGCATGATCGCCGTGCGCGGCCGCGTGCAGCGGGAGGGCGAGGTCGTTCACCTCGTCGCCCAGCGCATCACCGACCTGTCGGGCGAGCTGGCCAGCGTGGGCGATCGCGACATGGCGTTTCCGCTGTCCCACGGCCGAGGGGATCAGGTTCGGCACGGCGGCTCCGGTCCCGATCCCCGCGAGCTGCCCCCGAAAGGCCTGCGCACCCGGGATATCTACATTCCCGATCTCCACATCGATACGATCAAGGTGAAGACGCGGGATTTTCGATGACCGCCCTTCACGGCGCCCACTGCGACCGCCACGCGCCGCATCAGCCGACCTGTTCGACCAACAACGACCCCGCCGGCAGCGGGCGGATGAGCGACTGCGCCGGCACGGAAGGGTTCAGCCAGCCGGTCCAGGCATCGCGCTCGAGGATGACGATCTGCCGGTCGTGATAGGGCGCGATGTCGGGCCCGGGCTCCATCGTCAGCATGGTGAAGGCCTCACCAACCTCCTTCGTCTCGCGCCAGATGCCCCCAATGCAGAAGATCGGCTCGTCGCGCTTGGTGAAGAGCCACTTGTCCTTCCGCTTCTTACCCTTCTCGGCCGCGTCGGTGAACTCGTAGAAACCATCGGCCACGATGAGGCAGCGGTTCGACCCGAAAGCGCGCCCCTCCGACCGAAAATTATACACCGGGCGCTTGTTCTGCCCGGGCCAGCTCCATCGCCGTTGCACGAGGTCGCCTTCGCCGCGCACGCCCTCGATGGTGCGGACGATCGCCCCGACATCGGTGATCTTGATGTCGTCGCGCGCCGCGATGTTCGGCGCGCCTTCGCCGAAGCGGATCTTGATCTTCAGATCGGCGAAGTCCTCTACGATCGAGGCGACGTCCACCGTCAGACGGTAATCATTGCACATCGCTCCTCCGTCCCGATCGCCATTGTCTCGCGACCCCGTTCTTGTTATGTTCGAAGACTATGAGCGCGACGGCCTTCGACTCCGACGCATCGCTCGACGAACGCCGCGTGATCATAAGGCGCGGCGGCGGCGATGTTGAGATGGTGAAGCTGCCGTGGGGTCTTCAGCCCCGCGAGATCGGCGGCCGTCCATTCACCGTCCTGCGCGCCGAGGACCGGACCTTCCCGAGCCATCGTTGCCTGGTGCCGGCGTCGGAATTCTGCCATCGCAGCGGCGGCAAGCACTACAGCTTCGCACTCGCGAACGGCGAATGGTTCTATTTCGCCGGCATATGGCGTCCGGCAACGCGCGACTGGCCGGACGCTTATGCGATCCTGACGATCGGCGCGAATGCGGACGTCGAGCCCTATCACGATCGGCAGATGGCAGTGCTCCGACGAGATCAGCGCATGGCATGGCTCGATCTGACCTGCCCGGAAGCGGAGCTGCTCCGTCCCTTGCCGGCGGGGAGCTTCCGCGTTTCCCGCCTGCGCGAGGCCCGGGCCGCGCTTGCGTTCTGAAACCCTGAAAGCCGTTTGACCGAATGTCCGGTTTTGCGCAGCGCCGGCCGCCCGCCCGGCCTGGTCAGCCCGCGGCTGTCCGACGCCGGGCGGGCGCCGCCGCGTCCGGCTCGCGAAGCATGCCCTTCCGGCCGGCGTAAAGCGGAGTGACGCCCGCAATCCCGGCGGCGTGCCGGCGCAGCAATGCGGCGGTCGCGTCGCGGTCTGTCGCCCGGGCGAACGCAAATCCCTGGCCGAGCATGCAGCCCATCGACCAAAGCTGGCTCGCCTGCACCTCGGTCTCGATCCCCTCGGCGATCACCATGATCTCCAACCGGCGGGCGATTTTGATCAGCCCCTCGACGATGACGATGCTCGGATCGTCCGGCCAGAGCCGCTCGACGAAGCTGCGGTCGATCTTGATGATATCGACCGGAACATTCAGCACATGCGTCAGCGACGCGTGTCCCGTCCCGAAGTCATCGAGGGCGACCCGGACGCCCGTGGCGCGCAGACGCTCGATCTCGCGCGCCACGACGCCGTCACGCCGGCCGATATAGACGTCCTCGCTCACCTCCACCACGAGCTGGTCGAGCGGGACGCCAACAGGGCCGAACGCACGTTCGAGCTTCTTCGAAATGCTTCCGGTGTAGAAGTCCGCCGAGGAGACGTTCAAGCCGACGTGCCCGACCCGCAGGCCCTGGTCCCGCCACCGGACCATGTCGCCGGCGATCATCGCGGCCATATGCTCGGTCAGCTCGGCCGCGATGTGAGCGTCCGCCGTTGCCTCATGAAATTCGTGCGCCGCAATCAGCGTCCCGTCCCGCCCTCGCATGCGGCACAGGGCTTCGAGGCCGACAATCTCCCCCGTGTCCAGCCCGACGATCGGCTGGTAGTGGGCCTCGATACGACCGTCACCAAGCGCCGCGGCCACATCGCGGATCGCATCGCGGCGGTGCGTGATCCGCGTCCCGATGCCGGGCCAGTACCGCACAAATCCGCCCCTGCCAGTCTCCTTGGCATGATAGAGCGCGAAGTCCGCCGCCTCGCTCACCGCCGCGGCCGTCGACTCCGAGGGACCGAACACTGCGCCGCCAATCGTCGCCTGGGGCACCACCATATGGCCCTCGCAAGGCGCGGCGAGCTCGAGCCCGCGGAAGATCCGACGCGCCGCCGCGTCGAGGTCCGACAGCAAGGCGGGCGCCTGGACCAGAACGGCGAACTCGTCGCCGCCGATCCGGAACGTCACGTCCGGCGCGACGGCGCGGGCAATGCGAGCCGCAGCGACCTGAATCAGCCTGTCGCCTGCAAGGTGCCCGAAGGTGTCGTTCACGATCTTCAGATTGTCCAGATCGATCATGAACAGGGCCCAGATGCCGGGCTCGTCGCAGGGCATGCACTCCAGCGCAGCGTTGAACGCCGCCCGGTTGGGAAGACCGGTCAGAACATCGACATTCGCCCGTCGCTCCCGGTCGACCACACGTTCATGGCGCCGTAGCGCCATGCCGCAGAGATCCAGGGCCGTGCTGATGACCCCCATCTCCGCCTCGCGCGGACCGCGGTGCTCGCGGAAATAAAGGGCGAGCACGCCGATCGGATCGCCGCTCTCGGAGATGATCGGGTAGGACCAACAGGCCTTCAGGCCGGCGACGAGCGCGTGATCCTTGTATCTGGCCCATCGGGGATCCGCGGCGATATCGGCGATGCCGACCGTCTTGCGCATATAGGCGGCCGTGCCGCAGGACCCAACCTCCGGCCCGATCATCACGCCATCGATCGCAAGCGCATAGGCGTCGGGCAAACTCGGTGTCGCCAGCGGATGAAGCAGCCCGGCGGGGTCCACCGTCATCAGCGTACAGACCACGTCCGGCAGAAGCGCCTCGATCTCCAGGCATAGCTGACGGGCCGTCTCCTCGAGCGAGACGCCATTGGCGATCAGACGCAATATTCGGTTTTCAACCTGCAGCAATGGCAACTCGACCGCCCATCGGTGACGGTGTCCGATTGGGGAAACACGTCTCTGCCGGCCATTCTAGTCCTTCAAACTGAAGGCCATCTTTTCATAATTGCTAAATTTGGAATTAAGCATGCTTGAGAGGGGAACGCGTTCCCCTGCGTCCGAGCCCCGGGTCTCGGCCGACCCCTTCTGCGGGGAGACCCCGCAACGCCCCCGAGAGGGAGAGTGCGGACCGGCTTTGCCGTGACGGGTTGGAGGTCGAGAGAGAGGCTCTCGGTCGCCCGTCGCGGAGATCCGCGATGTCCAGAAAGACCGCACCCGCTCGCGCCGGCCAGGACCGGACGAGCCTTTACGACGAAATCACCGGCAAGATCATCGCCGAGCTGGAGGCGGGGCGCGTCCCCTGGGTCCAGCCATGGGGAACGGCGGCGGCGAAGGCGCCGCTCGCCATGCCGCGGAACGCCGCGACGGACCGGCACTATTCAGGGATCAATGTGCTGATCCTGTGGGGCGCCGTCATCGAGCACGGCTTCCCTGGTCAGAGTTGGCTGACGTTCCGCCAAGCCCTCGCGCTCGGCGGCAATGTTCGCAAGGGCGAGCGCGGCACGACCGTCGTCTATGCGGACCGCTTCGTGCCGGACGACGAAAAGCGCCGGGCCCGCGAGACGGGTGAGGAAGCCCAGGCCATTCCGTTCCTCAAGCGCTTCACCGTCTTCAACGCCGCACAATGTGAGAACCTGCCGGAGGATGTCGCGTTCGTCGCGCCGCCGCCGCCCGGCCTCATCGAGCCGCGGGTCGAAGCGCTGATCCGCGCGACCGGCATCGACTTCCGCATCGGCGGCAACCGCGCCTTCTATGTGCCGGCGCTCGACTATGTGCAGGTTCCGCCGCCGCAGGCCTATTTCGAGCCCATCAACTGGCACCGCACGGCGCTCCACGAGCTGGGCCACGCCAGCGGCCACCCCTCGCGGCTCAACCGCGACTTCTCCGGCTCCTTCGGCACCAAGAAATACGCGTTCGAGGAACTGGTCGCCTTATCTGGACAGTCTGCACCGTGCCTGACGCACCATTGAACGGTATGCTTTGGCGCGACGCAGGGGGGCATCAGGCCGGATGAAGCGCTATCCATAAGCTGGCGTAATCCGGCCTGATGACCACCGTCCCGCAGGCGCGCAACGTGTGCGATCTGGAGTCGGGAGGGGGTCCGGGGGAGGGACTGACAAGCTGTGGATAATTCAGGTGCGTCGATCGTCATTCAGGAGCGCCGGACGGCGGATGGCCTGGACTCCTACATCCCGGTAATTCTGCGTGATGGTGCGATCTATGATCTCCACCTTGAGCGCTACTTCCTCGATTTGCCGCTGAACGGTTCGCGTTCGCGACACTCGTTGCGCGCCCATGGTTATGATGTTCTGGTCTGGGTTCGCTTTCTCGCTTCGGCCCGCGGCAAGTCTGTCTGGCAAGCCGATGCCGATGATGTCGGTGCCTATCATCGTGCCCGGCGGCGCAGCGATGCTGAGTTCCGGATTTCTGCATCGACGTGGAACCGGGCGATTGCCTCGCTCGACAAGCTTTATCGATGGGCCGAACGGGAGGGGCTGATCGAGCGTACACCTTTTACGCATCGTCAGGTCTGGCGACGATCGCACGATGGGCGCCGTGCGGCGGTCACGGGCCGCAATAACGCCTATGAGCGCGCAGCCCGTCGTTCCGACGTCCGTTTCATCGATCTCACCGATTACCGCGCCTTCCGGGAAGTTGGTTTGCGCGGCCTGACCGTTGAAGGGACCGAGCGTCCTGGAGCGCGTGACCGCAATGGCGCGCGCAACGCGCTGTTCGCCGATCTGCTGGTCACCACCGGCCTGCGCCTGGAAGAGGCATCCCACTTGCTCGCAGCTGAGATTCCGGTTTGCGACGCCCGCTCGGAACGTCAGCGGCGGGTCGAGCTTCCGGCGGCACTCACCAAGGGTGACAGGGGGCGAAGCATGCTGCTGCCGCGCCGCTTGTTGCCGGTGTTTGACGCCTACATCGCCGTTGAGCGAGCCGCAGCCGTCGCCAAGTTCGCACAGCGCCGTGGCTGGGAAGCCATCGACCGCCCGATCTTCATCCACAGCCCCTCATTCGGGCAGCGTGCATTGCATCTCGTTGGCGGTGGCACGATGGACATAGAGGTCGTCACACCGGATGAACGCGCAAGGCTTGTTATTTGCGCTGACGATGGAACGCCGCGCGAAGCCGCGGTCCTCTGGCTGACCGAGGTGGGCCATCCTGTGTTGCCCAACTCGTGGGAAGCGATCTTCGCACGGGCGAGCCGCCGCTGCACGGACGCCGGCATCCCGGTCCGGCTTAGCCCCCATCAACTCCGGCATTCCTTTGCAGTCCACATGCTTGCCATGCTGATCCAGCGCCGCCTCGCCGACGCAGCGGCACCAGTGGGCGCCATGGAAGGTTATCGCCAGCTGGTCGGCGATCCGCTTCAACAGGTCCAGCGATTGCTTGGCCATTCGAGCCTCGCGACGACCTCTATTTATCTCGATCACCTCGCCACGCGTGCCGATACCGTTGATGCGGCAGTCGAAGAACTGCTGGCACTCGTACCAGGCTATCTTCGATCATGACCGCTGCTCCACGCAAAGGACGCAAGGTCAGCTTCGCGGCAGATACGGCTGCGCCCCAAGCCGATCCATGGTCGCAGATCAGCACGCTGCGCTTCATGATTCATCCCTTATATGGCGGCGAGCTGCTCGTCGATTTCACGGGCTTGCGGCCACGCGGCCTGGCGCTCGCATTTGCCCGGAGCCTGTTCATGCTGGCTGCTCCGCGCGGCCCCATCATGGTACGTTCGTCGCTCAAGACATACGCCAACCAGCTGCCAAGCTTCTTTTCCTACCTGGCCGGGACAGGCGACGGGATCAACGGCCCTGCTGACCTTCGTGCCCATCACATTGATGGATTTGAGACATGGCTCAGCGCGCAGGGCAAGTCTTGCGTGCATGGACCAACCTATGTCGCCAAGGTCGTTTCCGTCCTTCGTCGCATCGCGGACGACAGCCCCGAGCTTGTCGATTGCGGCTTGCGGGAACGACTGCGCTACGTCAGCTCACACGCACACGTTCGTTCCCGTCCACGCGATGCCTACAGTCCGTATGTAGCCCGCCAGCTGCGCGATGCGGCACGCGCGGATATCGCTGCGATCGAGGCGCGCTTGCGGTCGGGGCCGCAGTTCGATGAGGTGCCGCAGATCGATGGCGCATATTGCAAAGCCCATGCTGCCATCGAGACATACGGTGTTCTGGGCTACCGTGATCCCACGTTTCAGAGCCTGTACAAGCTGCGCAAAAAGCGCGATCTCACCAGTGACAGGCTTAACCTGAGCCTCCACGCAGCCCACTATCTTACTGCCGACGATATCGTCCCGCTTCTTGTTCTGCTCTTAATCGAGACAGGGCTTGAGCTGGAGTGCTGCAAGTCGCTCACCCTCGATTGTCTGCGCAATGCCGCAGGGGGTACCGTCGATATCGCCTACACCAAGCTGCGGGCACACGGTGCCGAGCACAAGACAATCCGGGTGCGTGATCGCGGCTCATCCACCGCTGGCGGTCTGATCCGACGCATCATCGCCCTATCGTCCAAGGCCAGGGTCCATAACTCCAGCGATAACCTTTGGGTCTATTTTCAGCCGGGCGAGATCACCGCAGGTATTCGTCAACTGCGCTTGAAGGTCAGTGCCTGGACGCAGCGCCATTGTATTACCGATGATCAGGGTAAACCGCTCCACCTGTGTCTTTCGTATCTGCGCAAGACGCACAAGGCCTTGTGGTATCTCAAGACCGAAGGCCACATGGCCCGCTTCGCCGTAGGTCATACCGTCGATATCGCGGCACGGCACTACGCCGATATTCCCTCCCTCAGACCGCTGCACGAGCAAACCGTGGCAGATGCCCTCGAAGAGGTGCTCGCTGGTCCAATGATCCTGCCTCCTCAAGACGAGGACCGGCTGCGCGGCGAGTTGGCAAGCCCTGATCCCGATGATGGGGGCATTTCAACCGCACTGCTCAATGGCGAACAAGACGTCTGGCTTGCAAGCTGTGGCAACTTCTATTCCAGTCCCTTCGCATCCGCCGGCACGCCATGCCCTACACCGTTCTGGGCCTGCCTCGATTGCCGCAACGCGGTCATTACCGCGCGCAAGCTGCCTGCCATTCTCACCTTTCTCTCCTTCGTCGACGCTCAGCGGATCGGCCTGAGTGCTGCTGATTGGACCGCCAAGTTTGGTCATGCCCATGATCGCATCGTTCAGCAGATTCTGCCTGCCTTCGCCGAAGACGTCGTGACAAGGGCCCGTGCGCAAGTCGCGAACGACCCTCCCACGGTCTATCTGCCGCCAGAGGCACGGGCATGACCGTTGTCCAGCTTCTGGCGGAGAGCGACGATGAGCGCGATGCCCTCCCTGTGCTTATGTCCGCGCCTTTGCGCCCCGGCTGCGATCGCGCGCATATTTCACGATACGGCGATCCAGTGTGGGATCTGGCTCCCGGCGTATTTCGCGACAACGCGCGGCGCTGCCATGTCACGGTACATTTCGGCGGTATCAAAGACCCATCCATTGCTGATGCCCTGCGCCAGATTCTCCATGCGCGGCTCAATGTCGATCTCCCCGGTCACCGTTCGCGGCTTGAGCCGGCCGGGGTGCGCGGCGAGGCCAACCGGACCTTGCGCTTTTTCGACTTCGTCAAGGCTCAGCTGGGGCGTTTCGATCTCGCCCGGGTCGATCAGGCTCTGGTCGATCGCTACGCCGGAGCCTTGCGCCTAGCCGGGCTGCGCCCAGTTGCAGCGGCAGCGCTGCTGCGGATCGTCTTTGACCTGCACGAGTTGCAGCATCATCTGCCGACTGCGCGCCTGTCCTTCGAACCGTGGCCGGGACGAAGTCCGTTTTCCGTGGCGGGCGCAAAGCATATTGCAGGGGAGAACCGGACGCCGCGCATTCCTGAAGCGATCATGACGCCGCTGCTCTCCTGGTCGTTGCGCTACGTGACCTGCTACGCAGGCGATATCCTTGCCGCACGGGCAGAACTCGATTGCCTTGAAGCAACGCGCAACCGTCTGATTGCCGCTGAGGAAGGTCTGGATCCCGCTGTTCGTCGGTTACGGCAACGCCAACGCCTCCTCGACTATGTTGCATCCTTGCGGCAGCATGGGCGCGGCATTCCGATCTGGACCACGGCACATAACGGCGCAACGCGAACAGATCCGCAAACCGGCGCCGTCACGCCGCCGATCAACTACCACCTGATCCACCTCCATGCCGGTATCAACGCGCAGGCCGAACCTGCCATGCACCTTGGCCTGGCCACGGGTGCACCAGACCTCATCGCCGCTGCCATCGCAGAACTCGGCACCGAGATTGGCGGCATGGATACGCCCAATTCTGCCGATCCCGATACGGGCATGCCTTGGCGCACCCGCTTCGATGCCAAGGTTTTGCCCCTCGAGGAAGTCATGCTGCAGTCCGCAGCCTATATCGTATGTGCCTTTCTCTCAGGCATGCGGGACAGCGAGATCCAAGCCATGAGGCGGGGATGCCTGTCTATTACCAAAGCCGAAGACGGTACGATCTTGCGGCATCGTATCAAGTCCACTGCTTACAAGGGCAAGCGCGGCGGCGGCGAGGAGACCGAGTGGGTTACCATCGCGCCGGTCGCTGAAGCCATCGATGTCCTCGAACGCCTTTCCGCGCGGGCGGGACAAGCGCGCGGAACAACGACCCTGTGGCCAGTCCTCACGCTTCGGGCCAATACCAAGACGCACGTCTCTGCAGAGATAGTCCGGCAACTCAACCGGTTCCGCGATCACCTCAATGACCACTTCGGATCCGCGCAGGCACCCGTCATTCCTGCCGGACCCGACGGCCGACCATGGCGTCTGACAACGCGTCAGTTTCGCCGCACAATCGCCTGGCACATCGCCAACCGGCCCTTCGGAACAATTGCCGGCATGATCCAGTACAAGCATGCGAGCGTTGCGGCTTTCGAAGGCTATGCTGGCAGCAGCCGGTCCGGATTTCGGGGAGAGATCGAAGCCCAGCGTGCGCTTGGCCAGATTGACGATATCCTTGTCTACTTCGACGAGCGGCAAAGTGGCGCACGCCTTGGCGGACCTGCCGCGAACAGGGTCGGAGTTGTGCTTGATACTGCCGCCCACGAGTTGGCGCCGCTACCTGCCATGATTGCCGACCGTCCACGTCTGCGCACCATGCTGGGCAGTCTCGCGCGGACATTGCATGTCGGCCCGCTGGCCGATTGCTTCTTTGATCCGGCAACCGCCCTGTGCCTGAACCGGAGTTCGGAGCCAGGCGCAAGCGGGCCAATGATCTCCATGTGCGAACCGGTCCGCTGCCCCAATGCCTGCATCGCCGAACGGCATCGCCCGGCATGGCAGCGCGGTGCTGATGAGGCACGGTTGTTGTTGCGCGAGAAGCGGCTTCCAGAGCCGCAGCGGGTGACGCTTCAGGCCGAGGTGGCCAGAATCCAGCGTGTTCTTGAACAGATCGCACCGGGTACCGCCACACCGCATAACGGTATGGCGGGAGAGGAAGAGGAGGCGGGTTTGCGGGTGACGGATTGAAGGAGCGGAAGACAGTTTCCCTCCGCCCGTCGTGGAGACCTGCCATGTCCCGATCCTACCCTGCGACGCCGCGAGCCGACGTTTATTCGCGCATCACCACCGAGATTGTATCTGCCATCGAAGCCGGGGCCGGCGATTGGCGCATGCCCTGGCACCATGATGGCGCTGCCACCACCAGGCCGCAGAACGTCACCTCTCGCCGCCGCTATCGCGGCGTCAACGTGCTCGCGCTCTGGATCGCAGCCGAAGCGGCTGCCTATTCCAGCGGTCTTTGGGGGACCTATCGCCAGTGGGCATCGCTTGGCGCACAGGTCCGCAAAGGTGAACGCGGAACGACGGTTGTGTTCTGGAAACAGGCCGCATCGCGCGCCGATGATGATCATGACGATGGCGAAGCCGGACCCGGCCGCATGTTCGCGCGGGCCTTCACCGTGTTCAACCTCGCCCAGGTCGAGGGCTATGAACCCCCACCTGTCGCAGTTCTACCCGAGGGCGAGCGGTTCGGGCACGCCGAAGCTTTCGTCGCGGCCCTCAAGATCCCGATCACCGAGGGCGCCTACGATGCGCACTACCGGATCGACCTCGATCACATCTTCATGCCGACCTTTGCCTCGTTTCGGGATGCATCAGCACAGATGGGCACGCTTTTGCATGAGGCGGCCCACGCCACAGGGGCAAAGCACCGGCTCGACCGCAACTTTGCCGAACGTTTCAAGCGCGACAGCTTGGCGATCGAGGAAATTTGCGCTGAACTGACCGCATCGTTCGTACTCGCCGACCTCAGGATCGCTCACCATCCGCGGGCCGATCATGCCGCCTACGTAGCATCGTGGTTGCGCGCACTCAAAGACGACCCTCGCGCCATCTTCACCGCCGCCAGCAAGGCGCAGGCGGCCGCCGATTGGATGCACGCCCAGCAGCCCCAGCCTGAGGAGATCGCCGCATGATAAGCGCCCCGAAAATTTGCGGTAGAAGTCACATTAGGGCTGGACTGTCAGGATAT